>NZ_JBHFKT010000032.1:0-60426 GCF_042879335.1 Photorhabdus sp. RM96S
ATCCCGTAAATTCAAGCTCGGTTTTTTAGGTTGGAATGTATAAGCAATTAGGCCAGCGACGATTTCCAATAAAAAACCGAGCTGACTGCGGTGTCTTGAATGCGCTATCTGAGAAATGTTTTTGAGTTGATCCACGACCGTTTCTATCAAAAATTACCTTCTTAACATCAGCTTATCCCAGAGAGATAACGCTTTTGCCTTCATGTTATTACGGACATGAATGATTAACGTTATTCCTTCCGCTTCCAGTTCATCGCACAAGGCCTGTGACAAATACCCTTTATCGCCAATAAACACCCCGTTAACCCTTGTACCCGCGCTTTGACAGGATGACGCTCATCTTTATTTCCTGAGGTCAACTTAACCGCCAAAAGTTCACCACAATGATTGATAATCAGATGAAGTTTAAAGCCATAAGACCAGCCGGTACGGGTTTTCCCTCGCTGTGCGATGCCCTGAAATACGTGATGACGGGGAATACGGAGATTGTGGCAAACGGCAATTTTGGTTGAATCAATAAAAGTGCTCCCCTGGGTTTCAGCCTTGCGTGACGAAAGAAAAGTACAGAGAGAATAAATTTTTGGCAAAAGTCATCGACGCAGCAGTAAAGTTCTTCTAAATTAGACATGCCTGAGGATCTCCACGATTTTGTTTTCTTTGACAAAAACTTTGATCGTGCCTCAGGCACTGAGTTCCCTTCTTAAGTAAACCTCAGGTTATTGGCTGAGACAATCACAGAAACAGCCTCGTGTCGCACCCGAGAAGTATTTACAAAGGGTTATGGATAACAAAACTCGTTGGACATTAAGGTACTCACTAGGAAGTAAAGTTCCCGAATCTGGAATTTACTGCTGCACAGTCTATAGAAAAGAAATTACAAGCAATGAAGGAGCTCTGTCCCTTGCCCAAAATCACCACCAACATAGATCAAACAAAAGCATTGAGTGGCAATTGATTGTCAGAGTTGATACTAATGGTGATAACTTCGGAATAATTAAGTAATCGTTTTAATAAACGTGTAGTTCATGCAGTGACGTTATTTTAAAGGGGTCGTTATGGGGGCGATGCTCGCATCGGCATTTTCTCTGAAAGCTCATAGATGAGGATATTTTAACTTAGTCTTGATAGAAAATTTATCTTACTATTGAATATGATGGTATTCAAGGTAACTTCATGAACTTCACCTTCATCTAATAAAATCATGGACATACCCTTTGTGGTCGACGCATCCTTGCCAAATATTAAGTAAATGTTAAGTTAAGGCAGGCAAAAAGATGATTCAAAAAGGCGCCTATTTTAGGAGAGAGTGAACTGCGGCTCGCATAAATGGCCCTTAATTCAAGGGGTGCTGGTTGTTCAGCAAATGTGATTATTTGCAATTTGCCTTGCCGAATCTCTTCTAAGCATGTATCCAGAGACAATATCGCAAATCCTACACCTTTCTCTGCTGCCGTCTTTGCTAAACTTCCGCTGTTGACCCGGAAATGACTATTAATATTTATTCTCTTTTGATGACCATCCTGATCAATAAATACCCATGGCTGTCCTTTAATGGCATTCAAGCTTGAGATACAAGGCATGTGAGTAAGTTGATCCAGAGTATCCGGTCTTCCTGTTTGTTCAAGTAACTTCGGAGATGCTACAACCACACTCTTCCACGACTTAATTAAACGTGAGTGATAACTACTATTTTCGAGTTCACCACGATGAAAGGTCAATAACAGATCGATATCATCACTAATGACATCTAATGACATTAATTGCGTATCACAATGAATGGATATTTTGGGATGTTGCAACGCAAATTGCGCTATGATACCTGCCAATAATTCGCTACCCACCTCACTGGGTATCGTCATACGCAAAGTCCCTGACAATAAATCAGAATGAGTAATCTGATTTATTGTTTCGTCTAATTCTGCATACAGTTTTGTGCTTCGTTGTAATAGGATTAGCCCTTGCTCTGTCAAACGCATGCGTCTGGTTGTACGTTCAATCAAGCGACAGTTAATTTGTTCTTCTAACTGTTTAATTCCGCGGCTAACATTGGATGTCGGCATAGAGAGCTGTTCTGACGCGCGTGCAAAACTTCCCTGTGTTGCAACCATTATAAAAACCCTTAATAAATTAAGGTCAATATTCATAAGCTCTCCACGATAAAACTTTTTTCCATGATTAGTTGTATGGCACCCATATTAACAATAACCGATCGCCATAATTTTTTGATATCTGGCTTCAACTAATTTTCCGGTATCTAACAAACTTAACTCTGACAAATCCTTAATAAGTTGTTGTTTAAGGTTTTCAGCAGCCTGCTGATAATTGCGATGAGCACCGCCTAAAGGCTCTGGAATTATGCTATCAATAATACCTAAATTCTTAAGGCGAGTGGCTGTCATTCCCATGGCTTCTGCGGCAAATTGGGCTTTTTGTACATCTTTCCATAGAATGGATGCACAGCCTTCCGGCGATATCGCGGCATAGGTACTGTATTCCAACATATTAATGCGATCACCGACTCCGATAGCTAAGGCACCACTGGAGCACCCCTCTCCTGTGATAACACAAATAATCGGTGTTTTTATACGAGACATTTCCATAATATTACGTGCTATCGCTTCTGATTGACCTCGTTCTTCCGCGCCGATTCCAGGATACGCTCCGGCAGAATCAATAAAAATAATGATAGGCAAATGAAAGCGTTCTGCCATTTTTATCAAACGTAATGCCTTACGATAGCCTTCAGGTGAAGGCATTCCAAAATTACGCATGACTTTTTCTTTTGTGCTGCGGCCTTTTTGTTGCCCGATCAACATAACCGGGCGATTATCTAACCGGGCTAATCCCCCCACTATTGCTTTATCATCCGCAAACATCCTATCGCCTGCCAGTTCCTGAAACTCAGTAAAAATCAGGTCAACATAATCTAATGTATAAGGCCTCATGGGATGCCTTGCTAACTGCACAATTTCCCAGGCACTAAGGGAGGAAAAAATAGATTGGGTTAACGACTGGCATTTTTTCTCCAGTAGACTGATTTCTTCTTCTATTTCAATCTGTACAGGATGACATTTTTGTCTATACGTTATTAACGCATCAATTTTTTCATACAACTCAAAGATTGGTTTTTCAAATGCAAGATAAGTTTTTGACATAATACTCTTAGTTCAATGACATTCCAAAAAGATCAGTGTAATGAGAAGGTTTACACCTATCTATGCCTCAATATGGGATAATTTATTATCAAAATAGGGATAAAAATGGAGAAAGAAGATGATTGAATAAGTATTCAATACTCTTTGATTGTAAGCGGCTCATTTAGACCGTCTGTCCTGAACATTCCGGTTCGGCAAAAATATCTATGGTCTCCGAGTTCTTGCAATATTGATTTTGATGCGTGTTGGGCTTGCTTAAATCTATCTGACATCTTTATGGGTTTATGAGCAGAGTTGCCCATGTCACGATGAGTTCTGCACTTGATAAACCTTAAAAGTGTCATTACTTCATAGAGTCATATTTTAGTTTAGGTTTTTACTGGGTCGATTTGCCGTTGTTTATGTCATCAATAATCAATCTTCGCAAAACCTGATAGGGCATGCTATCCCCTTTTGTTAACACAAAAGTGTGAATGAACGCAGGGCTGAGGTTACTTAACCCGAATTCTGGATAAAAAATTGACGTGAAGCCTGTTCCAGGAGCCATATTTTGGTGAACGCCGAAAACAGCTCCGGGAAGGAACAGGCTATGAACAAGTTCGTTGAGATTTTCTATGATGTCGATGGTCTTTGCCGTTTTTTCATCTCTCAATGGGAACAATTTTATCTCGATAGCGGGCATCGTTTACGCCGCCGACAAGGTCACATGTATCCCAGTGAAATCATGACCATTTTGATCCTTTTTCATCTGTCACATTACCGTGATTTTAAAAATTTTTATCTAGAACATATTTGGAAATATCACCACAACGATTTTCCCACCTTGCTCAGCTATCCTCGTTTTGTCAGTGTGGCCCCTTCCGTTTTGGTGCCACTATGTAGTTATCTGACTCAATTAAAAGGGAAACCAACCGGCATTGCTTTTATTGATTCCACCAGTTTGCGGGTTTGTCATAACATCGGTATTCCCCGTCATAAGGTTTTTGAGGGGATAGCAAAGCGCGGAAAAAATTTAATGGGATGGTTTTACGGTTTCAAGTTACACTTGGTTGTTAACCATTTAGGCGAAATTCTGGCGCTGAAAGTGACTGCCGGTAATGTGGATGCTCGGGAACCTGTTCGCGAATTAACAACAGAATTAACGGGTTCGCTTTACGGCGATAAAGGTTATCTCAGTCAGGAACTGGCAGACAATTTAGGCAAAACTGGTGTCACTTTCGTCACCCAAAAGCGCCGAAATATGAAAGCACTCCTGCTGGCTGAGAGGGATAAGATAATGTTATCAAGGCGTTTTATCATCGAAAGTGTGCCCGGTATCCAACTATCAGACAGGAGGAGATGCTGAGGTTAAGGCAAAACCATTTGTCATTGATAAAAGGGATGTGCACCTTATTTTTGGAGTTGCACTTTATACATCTGTTCTTTTCTTTTTTCTAAAGAAAAGAATACATTTATTTTATATTATCCTTTTGGTTTTTACTTCATTATTTGTAATAACCGATTTAGCATTGGCTCATTATTTATATGAAATAAAACTGGATTATAATTATCTTTTCTTGCTTTTTAGAACTGTGTTTTATACATGTATATGGATGCCTTATTTTATTATATATATTCGAGTTAAAAGAACATTTATAAAGTAATGATTAAAATTAAACTATTTTGCAAACAATATTCAGCAAGAAACAAGAGTAGGTGAATTTTTTGTAACTAATATTTATTCAAAAAATATGACAGTCAAAACTACCTAGCCTTATGAATTGCTCCCAAAAATTAGATAATTTAAATCACGCGTTCATTAAGGTCTGAGTCCTGTATTTTTCTGGGTCAAGACTATTTAATTTCTACCTAATTCGTCAGCGTGTGGAAAAAAGGGTAACAGTGTTATGGTCAAGAAAATATAGCAGATTTCTTGGATGAAGGTTATGAGATGACTTATGTTGGTTATGGAATGAAAAAATAAAATTTATTTTTTGGTATCTCTCCAGAATTCACCTCTTTATCTAAAGTAAAAGGAATTTGTAGTTTAGTTATTAATAGTGGCTATAATGGAGTAATGATTTGGGCACCTAATTCTTTCTTTATAGCTAAACAAGTGGATCAATATTATACCGAGATTATCAAGGCCGGGGAAGGGGATAATTCAAAGATTGTATAGACTTCGGGAAATAATTTTATCATTAAATAAATATTAATATATTGTAAGATGTAAAAGGTGGTTAATTGATTCCTTATCAGATAGATGTTCACTCGATATAATAATGATACAGGATAGTCAGGGAAACTGACTTTTACGTTAAGACTATATTTTTATTAGTTATATACCCGTCATCTTTCAAGTTGCCTCTTTGTTGGCTGCACTCACTCACCCCGGTCACATAGTTACCTATGCTCCCGGGGATTCGCTCCCTTGCCGTCGCGATGCAACTTGAAATCCATAGGGTATAAATTTTATCCCTTGCTTCCCTGTACAAGGCTTGTATCTGGACTATTTGAGCCAGATATGATCCATTATTTTTGTGGTTTATCTTAGACTCAGTTTTTTAACCTGATGGTAATACAGAACCTTAACAGGATTAATTTTATACCCGTCATCCTTCAAGCTGCCTCTTTGTTGGCTGCATTCACCCCGGTCACATAGTTATCTATGCTCCCAGGGATTCGTTCCCTTGCCGTCGCGATGCATCTTGAAATCCATAGGGTATAAAATTAATTATTGCTTAATTTTCTTATCTGGAGATTTTAATTTTACTTAAAAAATTTCTTTCTTTTTTAAAATGAGAATATTTATAAGAATTTATTGATAAAATAGGATTTTGGTTCATATATTATTAGTATGATTTATATTCAGATAGTGGAGTAATTAAATCACATTTTTATTATTATAAATCTTTATAAATTAGGATTGAAAGAGTCAATTGATTTAACAATAAGCCTTTCTCCGCATTTTTGACAGATATAATGACTTTCTCCTCGCAGAATTTTATTATGGCGTCGTAGGGTTAATTCATGTTGTTGGCAACTACAGTAATAAGTAAAAGTTTGACTACGTACTGAGTCGATTTTAAATTTGTGTGTACGGTTAGCTGGAACGTTCAGTACTTTTTCCATCATCCAACGCCACTGTTTTCCATGTGGAGGCACTTTCCCAAAGTAGCGATAAACCAATAGATGAGCTAATTCGTGAGGTACAACTTCATCAATAAAAGTTTGTTGATTTTCAATCAATAATACTGGATTAAGGCGGATTTCCCAATTTTTTATATAGGCACTGCCCGCAGTAGTTCCCCTCTGGCGGTAGTTTATTGTAGGTTCAGGAAAATCACGGTTGAGATATAAGTTTGCTTGTTGCAGTTTTTGCTGCAAAGTATTCATAATGGCTTGTTGTAGAGAAATTGGAACGTTAACTAATTTCATGTATTGAAAGTAAATAGGCAATGATCAGTGAATTTTATTAGAAATCTTGAAACAAGCTGATAATAATATTGTCACGGATTCTTCAATTGTCAGCTAATGCTAAAAAAGCCGGGTTCAATTATCCAAACCGGGCTTTTCGCGTATATATTTTTACATATTCATCGCTGATAGCTTTAGGCCCGCAGCATCACGCAGTGCTTCTGCTTTATCAGTGGCTTCCCACGGGAACTGTGGACGACCAAAATGACCATAAGCGGCAGTATCACGATAGATTGGGTGCAATAGATCCAGCATCTGAATCAAACCATGAGGACGTAAATCAAAGAATTCACGTACCAGTAGAGTCAAAGTTGCCGTTGAAACTTTTTCAGTGCCGAATGTTTCCACCATGATGGAAGTCGGTTCTGCAACGCCGATAGCGTAAGAAACTTGAATTTCGCAACGATCAGCCAGACCAGCCGCGACAATATTTTTTGCCACATAGCGTGCAGCATAAGCCGCTGAACGGTCGACTTTGGATGGATCTTTACCGGAGAATGCTCCGCCACCATGACGTGCCATGCCACCGTAAGTATCTACGATGATTTTACGACCAGTCAGACCACAGTCACCCATTGGGCCACCAATGACAAAACGACCAGTTGGGTTAATGAAATATTTGGTTGTTGGATTTAACCATTCAGCAGGCAGTACCGGCTTGATGATCTCTTCCATGACCGCTTCTTGCAGATCTTTCTGACTAATATTTTCAGCATGCTGTGTGGAAAGTACAACCGCGTCAACGCCGACAATTTTGTCGTTATTGTATTGGAAAGTGACTTGGCTTTTAGCATCGGGGCGTAACCACGGCAGTACACCATTTTTCCGAACTTCAGCTTGACGCTGAACCAGACGGTGTGCATAGGTGATAGGCGCAGGCATGAGTACATCAGTTTCGTTGGTTGCATAACCAAACATTAGCCCTTGGTCACCAGCACCTTGTTGCAGGGGATCTTCACGGTCAACACCTTGGTTAATATCCGGTGATTGTTTACCAATGGCACTTAATACTGCACATGAGTTTGCATCAAAACCCATTTCAGAATTAACATAACCAATCTCTCGAACTGTTTGTCGCGTAATTTCTTCAATATCAACCCAAGCGCTGGTAGTAATTTCACCACCAACCATGACCATGCCGGTTTTAACATAGGTTTCACAGGCAACTCGTGCTTTTGGATCTTGTTCTAGAATAGCATCAAGAACGGCATCAGATATTTGGTCTGCAATTTTATCAGGATGCCCTTCGGAAACAGATTCGGAAGTGAAAAGGTATGTGGTCATTATATAACGTTACCTTAAAATATAATTTCAGTTTGGAAATGGATGGATTAACATCTAGATGGCTATTTTAGGATAATTCTTATCCATGTGCTAGATTTTTTTAGTTCAGCTAGTCATTTTCATTGGGTGAATGAATAATTTCTTGGTTTGTATGTCAGTTTTGTTCAATTTCATTTTGCAATTTTATGTGATTGCGAGTATAAACTGCGGCCGTAGTTGAACTATTTTGGCTACAGATTCGCAGAAAGCTAACTAGCTTCTGTTTCTCAATCGAGAAAATGGCTCCTTAGATATGAGTCATGTGTGGGGGTGAATGGGGTAATGAACCATTATCTGCTGATTGCTAATGGCCAACAGCCACACTTGTCGTCGGATGTATCCGCGTCTTTTTCCTTTCTTTTCAATATGTCTTTAATTCGATGTTATCTGTTACCAGCAAACAGGCCGGATATGTCGGACAGTCGTATTGTCACTCGGTAATTTTGTCGTTGTTTAGTAGTAACTAAACGCTTTTTACAACCTAAGAGCATGCTGTTCCCTGATATTTCTCAACACGTGAGATTATGGCGTTTTGGGTTATTTATTAATTACAGGCGAAGGCGAAAAACTCTAACTCCCTTAAGGAGACTGCCATGAATGATAATATCGCTCGTAAAATGCAACAGACTTACAATATTGCATATTGGGGAGGGAGTTACTACTACGTCAATGATCTTGGCAATGTTAGTGTGTGTCCAAATCCTGATTTGCCGGGGGCAAAAATTGATCTTGCGGAATTGGTGAAAAAAGTTCAGCAGGAGCAGAAACATTTGCGTTTGCCGGCGCTATTTTGTTTCCCTCAAATCCTGCAACATCGTTTGCGTTCAATCAATGCCGCATTTAAACGTGCCAGAGAGTCATATGGTTATAAAGGCGATTACTTTTTAGTTTATCCCATTAAAGTTAACCAACAACGCCGCGTTATTGAATCACTGGCCAGTTCCGGTGAACCTTTAGGGCTTGAGGCTGGCTCTAAAGCGGAATTAATGGCAGTGCTGGCCCATGCGGGTATGACTCGTACCGTCATCGTGTGTAATGGATATAAAGATCGTGAATATATTCGTCTGGCGCTAATAGGTGAGAAGTTAGGTCACAAGGTTTATTTGGTGATCGAAAAGATGTCTGAGATTGCCCAGGTATTGGAAGAAGCTGAACGATTGAATGTGATCCCGCGTTTGGGAGTCCGTGCACGTTTGGCATCTCAGGGTTCAGGTAAATGGCAAGCCAGTGGCGGTGAAAAATCGAAGTTTGGGCTGGCGGCAACTCAGGTATTGCAATTGGTTGAGATTTTGCGCGCAGTGGATCGACTTGATAGTCTGCAATTGTTGCATTTTCACCTAGGCTCACAGTTGGCGAATATCCGTGATATTGCAACAGGTGTCCGTGAGTCAGCGCGTTTTTATGTCGAATTACATAAACTCGGGGTAAATATTCAATGTTTTGATGTTGGTGGTGGACTGGGGGTCGATTATGAAGGGACCCGCTCTCAATCTGATTGTTCTGTGAACTATGGGTTGAATGAATATGCCAACAATGTCATCTGGGGTATTGGTGATGCTTGTGATGAACATGGTTTACCCCATCCGACGGTTATCACGGAATCAGGTCGTGCCCTGACCGCTCACCATACTGTCTTGGTCTCTAATGTTATCGGGGTTGAGCGTAATGAATTTACGCAGACGACACCACCGGCAGAAGATGCTTCTCGCCCGCTCACCAGTTTGTGGGAAACCTGGCAGGAGATGCATTCAGAAGGAAATAGACGCTCTTTACGTGAATCGCTGCATGATGGTCAGCTCGATCTACATGATGTTCATACACAATATGCTCATGGCATGCTGGATTTGGCAGAGCGGGCGTGGGCGGAAGAGTTATATCTGAATATCTGTCGCCATATTCAACAGGATCTTGATCCAAGCAACCGTGCTCACCGGCCAATTATTGATGAGTTGCAAGAGCGTATGGCAGACAAATTCTATGTGAATTTCTCACTGTTCCAGTCTCTGCCTGATGCATGGGGTATCGATCAGTTATTTCCTGTTTTACCCATTGAGGGACTGGATAAGCCGTTGGATCGCCGTGCGGTATTGTTGGATATCACCTGTGACTCCGATGGTATTGTTGATCATTATGTGGATGGTGATGGTGTAGCCGCGACAATGCCGATGCCCGCTTATGATCCTGATTGCCCGCCAATGATTGGTTTCTTCATGGTGGGAGCATATCAGGAAATTCTTGGCAATATGCATAACCTGTTTGGCGATACAGCGGCTATTGATGTTTATGTATTCGATAATGGCGAAGTGACCTATAACCAAAGTGAAGAGGGGGATTCAGTCGCGGATATGCTGCAATATGTGAAACTGGACCCTAATGTATTGATGGCTCGCTTCCGTGATCAAGTAAAAGGCACGGATTTGGATACAGGCTTGCAAGAGCAATTTTTACTGGAATTTGAAAGTGGTCTTTATGGCTACACATATCTGGAAGATGAATAATCTTCTGGTGTTAATTAAGCCTCCTGTATACAGATAACGTTATTTAATATAAACCAGATGCGGAGATGCAGAGAAATAGGGTTATCTCAGAAATACCCCATTTCGTCATGGCATGGGTATCCTGGAATTAAATAGCTTTGTTCTGTCGGGAAACTTTTGAGGATATATCTCATGACAATAAGTACCTTGGGCAACCAACAAGATGACTCTTTGGTTTCTAATGCCTTCGGTTTCCTGCGCTTTCCGCTGAATTTCCAGCCATATTCCAGCGATGCAGAGTGGGTAATTACTGGCGTACCATTTGACATGGCAACATCAGGTCGTGCAGGTAGTCGCCACGGGCCTGCGGCCATTCGTCAGGTTTCTACTCACTTGGCATGGGAAAGCCGCCGTTGGCCGTGGGATTTTAAGCTACGCAATTGTCTTAAAGTTGTAGATTGCGGTGATGTGGTCTTCAACTTTGGTGATGCTCAGGATATGAGTGATAAATTACAGGCTCATGCTGAAAAAGTGCTGGCTTCCGGTAAGCGTATGCTCTCTTTTGGTGGTGACCACTTTATTACTTTGCCTTTGTTGCGCGCTCATGCCAAACATTTCGGTAAAATGGCTCTGGTTCATTTTGATGCTCATGCTGACACCTATCCAAACGGTAGCCAATTTGATCACGGTACCATGTTCTATCACGCACCAAATGAAGGGTTGATCGATCCGCATCATTCAGTACAAATTGGTATTCGTACTGAACATGGACGGGACGATGGTTTTACGGTACTGGATGCTGATCAGGTTAATGACCGTAGTGTGGATGATTTGCTTGCTCAGATAAAAGAGACGGTTGGTGATATGCCGGTTTACCTGACTTTCGATATCGATTGTCTTGATCCAGCTTTTGCGCCGGGTACGGGCACGCCAGTCATTGGTGGCCTGACAACCGATCGTGCACTGAAATTGCTGCGTGGTTTGCAACCGCTAAATATTGTCGGTATGGATGTGGTAGAAGTTGCTCCAGCTTATGATCAGTCTGAAATTACGGCTCTGGCCGGTGCGACTATTGCATTGGAGATGCTTTATTTACAGGCATCTAAGAAGCGCTAAAGAGCACATAGTCTTAATATAGTCTTAGGGGATAGTGAAATAAGCTCGTACTGAGTTGTGGCGCTATCCCTTGAAACTCGGCTGTTATTTGGATTGATGTAACCTTTATATGCTTTTCTTGGAGGCTCTTTGTCATTTTTTACATGCGAGCATCAATTAACCGAATTCCATTAAGAACATGTTTATCAAGCAACAAATGTTTCACTTGTTACCTTCAAGCATGAACTGAATTTCCCGGTCTGTATTAAAAAAATCCTCTCCTATGGTAGTAAGATCTTCGAATCTTCCAGGAACCCTATCTGATTGGGTTATTGGTATAAGTTGGACATAAGGTTTGTCAGCTAGTTGGCTTAAGTTACTTTTAGCTTCATGCATATTTGTTTGGATAGTCATAATAAAGTTTTCATATTTGGCTAGGTTAGCCAGGTATAACAAAAAATGCCGAAATAACCGGCAATTTTTTGCTGCATAGAATTGAGATGCCGCAGTACTGAACTGGGCATCTATGGCGTACTTTTTAAATCAAAGAATGATATTTTTTAGCGTTATTTAGCGCTATTTCTAATTTCTTTTCTTTTTCCCACGCATGAGATTCAGTGTTTCCACTGCCATTGAGAAGAACATAGCAAAATAGATGTAACCTTTAGGTATATGCACTTGTACGCTTTCCAGAATAAGGGTAAAGCCTACAAGGATTAAGAACGACAGCGCCAGCATTTTGACGGAAGGGTGACGGTCAACGAATTCACCGATAGGACGAGCGGCGAGCATCATGACACCGACGGCTATGATAACGGCTGCCATCATAATGAATAGGTGATCGGACAGGCCAACAGCGGTGATGACTGAATCCAGGCTGAAAATAATGTCCAGCAACATAATCTGGATGATGGCCCCCAGGAAGGAGTGAACAGGACGTTTTAGCTCTCCTTCATTGTCACCTTCGATCGCTTCGTGGATTTCTTTGCTGGCTTTCCAGATCAGGAATAGACCGCCAAAGAATAGGATTAAGTCACGGGTAGAAATGTCATGTTCAAAAACTGTCAATATCGGGTAGGTTAGCCGAATAACCCAGGCAATAGATGCTAACAGCGCCAAGCGCATCAGCATTGCTCCCATTAGTCCGATCTTACGTGCTTTATTTTGTTGATGGTTAGGGAGTTTTGCCACAACAAGTGACAAAAAGATAATGTTATCAATCCCTAAAACGATTTCTAGAATTGTCAGGGTGGCAAGTGCCATCCAGGCGTGGGGATCAACAATCCATTCTAACATTGCTTATTAAAACCTTAAGGTAAAAAGCTAATTATACGCGTGATTAGATGTAAGGTAAGTATGTCGATGTAAAAATCAGTCAGAGCTCAACGTTAAATCAAAAAATGACGGGCCAGTAGAGGAGCAGTGAAATTTTTCCTTAGATAGAACCCGCGAGGCAGAGTCATAATAGGCTGGCCGTGTACACCGATTGCTTCGGTTAATGCTTTGCTGTTAGCCGCTTTTGGGCGCAACTGTAATACTTCTCCATGACGGGCGGTAACGCTCTCTACTTTGCCAAGCACGATGAAATCCATCAATTCTTCCCAGTCGCGACGTAGTAACTCTTCTTCTTCTTGATTGGGACTCCACAATAAAGGAGAGCCAACCCTGCGTTTGGCTAGAGGGATTTCCCGTTCACCTTCAACAGGTATCCACAGTACTCGCGATAATTTGCGTCTAACATGACAGCTTCCCCAGGTAATACCACTGTTCCCTGTTAATGGTGCAACGCAGACAAATGTTGTTTCTAATGGATAACCTCTTCTGTCTACTGGGATGGTTTTAAGCTCAATACCGATATGTTCGAAATCTTGCTCTGGCTTGCTGCCGGCACTTGCCCCCAGATAATATTCTAGCAACATGCCTACCCAGCCTTTATCTCGTTTCAGATTGGGTGGGATAGGTAAATTTGCTTTTGCCGCGAGTTCTCCCATTGATAAGCCAGCCAGAAGTTGGGCGCATTCAAGCAACTGTTGCTCGTTGTCTGGTGGAGGTGGGGGGGAAAACAGTATGTTCATTTGAGATATCCGTTTTTTAGGTCAAAAAACAGCCTTAGTTTCTGTGAATAATAAATCCGAGGTTCATACAATAGCTAAAAAGTGATAATAGCATGATATACAAACATTTTTTATTGCTGTTTCAAATATTGTAAAATTGACTGCCGTTCTTGTTCACCTATTGCTGGTAATAATGAACAGGATCTTACACCATGTTATCCACAGTTTTATGGGATAAGTAGACAAAAATGAGATCACTGGTTTGATTTACAGGTTTGACTAACACTTTTTTCTACAAAAACCGCTGTTTTTTGCTTAACTAAAAAGCATAACCTGTGGATAACATAATTTTTGATTGTTTTTTGTTCTCATCAACTAACGTTGTCCATTATAGTTATGGTTGATGCTAGAAATAGCGAGATAAATAGCTGCTATTTCAATGAAAAATAAATACTATTTCATTTTTTGTCTATAGACTGATAATTCATAATATAAAGCTATACCTGAATTACCCCTGCCTTTTTCACATAGATATCCACAGAAAAAGTGAATAAAAGCAAGTTTGCACACCTGTGTATGTTCATAACTCTGGCTTTTTCTGTGAATTACCCTTCATATGGGTTGAACCAGGCAGATTTGAAATCAAACCAACCAAAGGTGTTCATTTTGACTCCCCGCATACTTCTCTGCCCCTGTAACTCAAGCCAGTGGTGGAACAGTGGATGCAACCAATGTTCATCAACTATTTTTTCGCACCACTCTTCAAGCGATAACTCTTGTCGTCGCCATTGTGATACTTCTTTACTTAAGTCATTACCAAGGCATTTTTTCAATAATGGCATCTCGTACAGTGTAGCGAACAGCGAAAACTCCAGAGGATTATAAAAGTTGGCGGTAGCAAGCCAGAGGTCACTTTCGGTGTTACCATTGAACCATGTGTCATAATCCACGATGTTGATTTTCAATTCGACGCCGCACTTGGTCAGTATGGCTTGAAGGATCTGGCTGATTGTGTGGTATTCGTGATGTTGATGACAAAGCGTGACGGTCAGATGGGTAATATCCTCTGGTTTGTTCAATTCGGATATGAGCTTACTGTGATGCCAGCGCAGTAATAAACCATAAGCGGGTGACCAGTGACGTTGATAAAAGGGGTCACAATGCGCTAGCAGATTGATCGGTGTTAGCAGACTGCATAGCCATTGGCGAACGTCTTCTCTCTTACATTTAGTTGAACGATGGTCGTGTAGTAGGAAATAACAGCCTTCTTCTATCCTGCTATCTAGCGAGTTATTATCCGTGCTGTCACTTTCCAGATGCAGAGTTGTACAAACCAGTTTCTCCGCTAATTCTGGTAGAAACCATATATTCACCTGATCAATCAGTGCCCGAAAGCCAAAGTAATTATCAAAGGCACGAATTTGTAGTTTCTGAGCGCTGTTTTTTATGACCTGGTAAGGGCCGGTTCCCACTGGCATACGAGAGAAGTTCGGTAACTTTTGCCACTCTTGAGGCAAGATCATGGCATGTGGGCTGCCGATTAATAAGGGGAGCCAGAGATCAGGTTCTGAAAGAAAAATATCAATCACGTAGGGGGTGGGCGTTGTGACTTTTTCAATATGAGAAAAAAGGGGCAGGTTGCGTAATCTTTGTAGCGAAGCGATGACATCTGCCATCTGTAATTCTCTGCCGTGGTGAAAATGGATGGCCGGCCGTAGATAAAAGCGCCAATGATTTGAGGATAATTGTTGCCAATGATGAGCTATGTCAGCTTCTGGTTCCCCATTTTCCTCATTTATGCGGGTTAGGCTATTAAATATCTGCCTGACCAGATGAATTTCAGAACGGCGTAAAGGTGAACCGGGTAGAAGATTAGGGAAGGGGCGATAATAGAGTATCCGCAGTAAGTTTTTTCCTTGACGGAAACGGCGCTCAATCTGGGATAGTACCATATGACGGACTGTATCTTTATCACCAACCAGTTGGACCAACTTCTCAACGTTATGTTGCTCAAGCAACTCTTCAGCTCGTTGTTGTTGAAATTCCCATCCATCACGTAAAAAATTCAGTTGAGAACGTTTCCCTCTCCCGGACTCAGATTGCCACTGTAACCAGCCAGCTTTCTGCATATTGTTGAGCAGTGAACGGATATGGCGTTTTGAACAATGCAGTACATTTGCCAGTTCTTGTAACGTTGTTTCAGCCTCTTTTCCTTGATGGTGTTGCCATAATCGAATGAATTGTTGTTGTAAGCGTGAACTGGGCATAAAAGAGGAACTCCAGAGTATTATTCATCAATTTTTATTTCCTTATATTGCGACGATAATTATCCATATTGAAAGTAGCTCAATAGGCCAGACGAAATCTGGCTTCTCCCCCAATTTTCTTGAGTAATGGTGATTTGCCAGCCAGTAAGAAAGCTTACTGGCTTTTTTTCTTATTATACATTGTGTACTCTCTATTTCTTTTATACCCGTCATCTTTCAAGCTGCCTCTTTGTTGGCTGCACTCACTCACCCCGGTCACATCGTTATCTATGCTCCCGGGGATTCACTCCCTTGCCGTCGCGATGCATCTTGAAATCCATAGGGTATACATATCAGTTTAAAGCGAGTAATAATCTGGTATTGGAGGTGTTTTGTCCAGCTACTATCGCTATTTCTATCTGTAAATTTCTATAGAAAAAATCCCGTAGTAGAAAACTACGGGATAAATCAATAACGGAAAAATTAACGTAGGAAAACCGGTTGTTCTTGCTCGTAGGTTATTATGGCATCCAGATGTTGTAATGTTAGGCCAATACTATCCAGACCATTCATCATACAGTGGCGCCGGAAACTATCGATTTCAAAATCATAGTTTTTATCGCCAGCATGGACTTTCTGTTGTTCTAGATCGACAGTAAAACGGCAAGCTTTGTTTTGCTGAACCAACTCAAATAGCTCATTGACATCGTTATCGTTCAGTTTTACTGGCAGTAACTGGTTGTTGAAAGCATTACCGTAGAAAATATCCGCGAAACTTGGGGCGATAACAACTTTAAAACCATAATCCGTTAGTGCCCAAGGTGCATGTTCACGGGAGGAACCGCAACCAAAGTTTTCACGAGCCAGAAGGATACTGGCACCCTGATAACAAGGCTGATTTAATACGAATTCAGGATTAGGTTTTTGTCCTGCCTCATCAAGAAAACGCCAGTCATGAAACAGGTGTTGACCAAAGCCTGTGCGAGTGACTTTTTGCAAGAATTGTTTGGGAATAATGGCATCAGTATCGACGTTTGCCGCATCTAAAGGAGCAACTAAGCCGGTATGTTGAATAAACTTTTCCATCATTCTCTCCTTTATGACTTCTGTGCTGGATGGCGTATATCGATAAAATGACCATTAATCGCTGCTGCTGCTGCCATCGCTGGACTCACCAAATGGGTGCGTCCACCACGTCCCTGGCGCCCTTCAAAGTTGCGGTTACTGGTAGAAGCACAGCGTTCACCGGGTTGCAGGCGGTCATTATTCATTGCCAGACACATGGAACATCCGGGTAAGCGCCATTCAAAACCGGCCTCTATGAAAATTTTATCTAAACCTTCTGCTTCTGCTTGTGCTTGAACGGGGCCTGATCCGGGAACAACGATCGCCTGAACACCAGGTGCAACTTTATGGCCTTGTGCGATGGTTGCGGCAGCCCGTAAATCTTCAATCCGGGAGTTGGTGCAAGAGCCGATAAAGACTTTATCGATCTTCACATCTGTTAGCTTAATACCGGGTTTCAAATCCATATACGCCAGTGCTTTTTCAGCAGATGCTCGTTCAACAGGATCACTAAAAGATTCCGGCGCTGGAATTGTTTGATCAATGGCGATCACTTGCCCAGGGTTTGTTCCCCATGTAACCTGCGGGGAGATCTCTTCTGCATTAATCGTAACAATGGTGTCATATTGTGCATCAGGATCGGATTTCAATGTCTTCCAGTAAGCAACAGCTTGCTTCCATAGCTCTCCTTTCGGTGAGAACTGGCGGCCTTTCATATAAGTAAAAGTGGTTTCATCCGGTGCAACTAAACCTGCTTTAGCACCCATTTCAATTGCCATGTTACATAAAGTCATACGGCCTTCCATGCTAAGTGCTTCAATCGCCTTACCACAGAATTCCACTACATACCCTGTACCACCTGCACTGCCTGTTTTGCCGATGATCGCCAGAACGATATCTTTGGCGGTAATAGCATCACCGACATCACCCATCACTTCGATTTTCATAGTCTTGGCACGGGCTTGTTTCAGAGTTTGGGTAGCGAGTACATGTTCAACTTCAGAAGTGCCAATACCGAAGGCCAACGAGCCGAATGCGCCGTGCGTGGCAGTATGGGAATCACCACAAACAATCGTCATGCCTGGTAGGGTTATCCCCTGTTCAGGGCCGATGACATGAACAATCCCCTGATAGGGATGATTGAGGTCATATAATGTGATACCGAATTCAGCGCAGTTTTTCATCAACTCCTGCATTTGAATACGTGCCATGTCACCACAAGCGTTAATATCTTTTGTTTGCGTGGATACGTTATGATCCATTGTTGCGAACGTTTTACCGGGTTGGTGCACTGGGCGGCCTTTAGTACGCAAACCATCAAAAGCTTGCGGGGAGGTTACTTCATGAACCAGATGACGATCAATATAGAGTAACGGGGTTTCATGCGGTACTTCCCGGACAATATGAGCATCATATAATTTTTGATATAAAGTCTTAGCCATGTTAAACACCCTCGGCTATATAACGGGCGATAGCGCTGCCCATTTCATCAGTGCTAATTGCTTTACCGTTTCCGGCTAAATCTGTTGTGCGATGGCCCTGTTCCAGTACGTAGTTAACCGCTTGTTCAATCGCATTAGCGGCGTCATTGTGACCTAAGCTATAGCGCAACAGTAAAGCGGCAGACAGGATCTGGGCTATCGGGTTAGCAATACCTTTTCCGGCAATATCTGGTGCAGAACCACCAGCGGGTTCGTACAGGCCAAAACCTTTTTCATTCAGGCTAGCAGAAGGTAACATCCCCATTGAACCGGTAATCATGGCGCACTCATCAGATAAGATATCGCCGAAAATATTGGAGCACAGCATCACATCAAACTGAGACGGATCTTTAATTAACTGCATGGTGGCGTTATCAATATACATGTGATTGATTTCTACATCTGGATACGCTTTTGCAATCTCAGTAACAACTTCTCGCCACAATACGGAACTCTGCAACACATTTGCTTTATCAATAGATGTGACTTTATTACCGCGTTTGCGAGCGGATTCGAAGGCGATGCGGGCAATACGCTCGATTTCAAAACGGTGATAAACCTCAGTATCAAATGCTCGTTCATATTTACCTTGGCCTTCACGTCCTTTGGGTTGACCAAAATAGATACCGCCGGTTAATTCACGGACACATAAAATATCAAAGCCTTTGGCGGCAATATCATGGCGTAAAGGACAAAATACCTCTAATCCAGCATATAAGCGGGCAGGGCGTAAGTTGCTGAATAGTTTGAAATGCTTGCGCAATGGCAACAGTGCGCCACGCTCAGGTTGTTCTGCTGGTGGTAAATGTTCCCATTTAGGCCCTCCCACGGAGCCGAACAATATGGCATCAGCCTGTTCGCAACCTGCTACGGTTTTTGCCGGTAGTGAACAGCCGTGGTGATCAATAGCAATCCCACCCACATCATATTCGCTGGTGGTGATACGGATATTGAAACGCTTACGGATTGCGTCCAATATCTTATAGGCTTGTGCCATAACTTCAGGGCCAATACCATCACCGGGTAAAACTGCAATATGATAATTGTTCGACATGTTTACACCATTTCCTTTGTATTTTGCTGTATACGTTGTTTCTCTTTCTTAACTTGCTCTGTACGCCAAACGCAGTTCAGAGCATGAATCATTGCCTTGGCAGAAGATTCAACAATATCTGTTTCCAATCCCATGCCGTGGAAGCGACGCCCAAAGCATTCGACAACGATATTTACCTGACCCAGTGCATTTTTTCCTTGGCCTTTACCTGATAACTGATAAGAAACCAGTTCAACTGGGTATTCAGTTATTCGACTGATTGCCTGATAGACAGCATCTACCGGTCCATTACCTGTGGCAGCTTCTGATTTCACCTCTTTACCGCACACTAAACGTACAGCAGCTGTTGTCATCACATTGGAGCCAGATTGGATATTAAAGTTGTCCAGATGGAAAAATTCAGGTTCTTGTTGTTGCAAATTGATGAACGCTAAGGCTTCCAAATCATAGTCAAATACCTGGCCTTTTTTATCTGCCAGACGTAAAAAGGCTTCGTATAAGCTATCCAGATCGTAATCTTTATCCTGATATCCCATCTCTTCCATACGGTGTTTCACTGCGGCGCGACCAGAACGGGAAGTCAGGTTCAATTGAATTTCTTTCAGGCCGATGGACTCTGGTGTCATAATTTCGTAAGTTTCACGATTTTTCAGTACCCCGTCTTGATGAATCCCGGATGAGTGGGAAAATGCATTGCTACCAACAATTGCTTTATTCGCGGGGATTGGCATATTGCATAATTGGCTGACCAACTGACTGGTGCGGTAAATTTCCTGATGGTTGATATTAGTATAAACACCTAACATTTGCTGACGGACTTTAATCGCCATAATGACTTCTTCCAGTGAACAGTTACCGGCACGTTCACCCAGACCGTTTATCGTCCCCTCTATCTGACGAGCTCCGGATTGTACTGCTGTGATAGAGTTGGCGACAGACATCCCCAAATCATCGTGGCAATGGACGGATATTATCGCTTTATTAATATTAGGAACGCGTTCGATCAAGTTAGTGATGATGCCGCCAAATTGATATGGCGTGGTGTAACCGACAGTATCTGGGATATTGATCGTCGTTGCGCCTGCTTTGATAGCGTTTTCAACGATCCGACACAGATTATCAATAGGTGTACGGCCCGCATCTTCACAGGAGAATTCGACATCATCAGTGTAACGACGTGCCCGTTTGATTGATTGAGTTGCCATTTCCATGACATTTTCGAATGTTTTTTTCAGCTTGGATTCAATATGTAAATCGGAAGTGGCTAAAAAGACGTGGATACGAAAAGCGTCTGCAACTTTTAATGCTTCTGCGGCCACATCAATGTCTTTTTCTACACAACGGGCTAAGGCGCAAACACGGCTATTTTTTATCTGCTTAGCGATCGTCTGTACAGATTCAAAATCACCAGGAGAGGAAACTGGAAAACCGACTTCCATGATATCAACACCCATTTTCTCCAAGGCCAAGGCAATCTGGAGTTTTTCGTTCACACATAAGCTGGCCTGTAATGCTTGTTCTCCATCACGTAACGTGGTGTCGAAGATAATAACTTGCTGGTTCATATGTACGTTCCTCTCATGGTTGTTTTTTGCGCCCAGCAGGTAAAAAAAAACCGCGCTTGGCGCGGGTTCTTGTTAATGTCTGGTTTGGACCAACTCTGTTTTAAATCAACTCTGTTTTCTGTCCACCAGCATACCGCGCATATCAGATACGATGAGTAGTAGGTTTAGTAGACAAATTGAGTGAATCATATCGATCCAACCTTTCAGTAGTATTAATGAGTGTTTGTGATTCGTATGCTTTTATTGATACGTTATCTTAAAAGTGATGTCAAGAATTCATTTAGGCATATGATCCTTGGTTTTACTTTTCTCATAGTGGTAAATTGAAGTGTTGATCTGTTTATATTTAAAAAGCTTTTATTTTATCCTTTTTTGTTCTGGTTTGACTTTAATGATAAGCTCAGATTTATATAAAAAATAGCGCATTATACTGATTAATTAAAATGAAGTATTTTTTGTGTGATGAGCTGGAAGTCGATTTGTATTTTTCCGAAAAACATCATTTGTCATTGGAAAAATAGATACAAATAGGACGTTATGTTATATATCTTTGAAAAAATAATTCTATAATATAATAACTCTGATAAAATTGTTTAATAATAATAAGTCAGTAATTTTATTGTAAATTGTGTAATTCTTTGATTTATCGTCATATACAAAATATCAGGGTGAATAAATTGTTAACATAATTGTACTTTTTTGTGAATGAATAATGAGCACTACATTGTCTACTAATTGAAATTATATATTTTTAACATTAATAAGGGGATGCGCTGGTTAGCTATGCGTATTCAGATTTGTACAAGGACGAGTCTTAATTATTTGTTATCGAAATGATTAAGACAATTGATCTCGTTAATAGTTAGAGTCATCGTAATATCTGAGTAATAAATGAAGGTATTTCCGATGTTTTGTTATTAGCTGGGATCATCTGCATCAGTTTAGTGGAGTTAAACAATGGCTGAATACACCTCAGTAACTGCAACCAAAAAAGATCCAAATGAAATTCATTTACGTAATGTGGATCTCAATCTTCTGACTGTTTTTGATGCAGTTATGCAAATGCAGAATGTAACACGTGCGGCACAGATATTAGGAATGTCACAACCGGCTGTCAGTAATGCGGTTTCTCGTTTGAAGCTAATGTTCAATGATGAATTATTTGTGCGTTATGGGCGTGGAATACAACCGACGGCAAGAGCTCATCAATTATTTGGTCCCGTCCGTCAGGCATTACAACTGGTATATAACGAGTTACCTGGGGTTGGTTTTGAACCTGATAATAGTGATAGGGTTTTTAGTCTTTCAATTTGTAGCCCTCTAGATATTAGACTGGCTGCAAAAATAGTTGAACAGGTGAAACAAAATACACCCAATCTGGGTGTGACGATTAGATCATATCTACATGATAATATTGAACATCAGCTCAGGTATCAGGAAACTGAGTTTGTCATTAGCTATACGCAGCTAGAACGTATGGATTTTCATCATTACCCGTTATTCAATGATGAGTTGGTTTTGGCTGTTTCTAATCATCATCCAAGAATTGAAAATAGTATTAGTGAGCAGCAATTGTATGAGGAACATCATGCCGTTGTATCATTGGATAATATCTGTTCATTCAGCGTTCCCTATTATGATGGAGGTGAACGTTTGCGTTCGGTGGTTTATCAGGGGACCGATTTGAATAGTGTGTTGCATATTGTCTCTCAAACCTATTTGGTTGCGATTGCACCAAAATGGTTAGTTGAGCACTATAACGAACAATTAGCAATAAGAGCGGTTTCATTACCGTGGGAGAAAGTAAGTCGTCCGTGTTATTTGATTTGGCATGAATCTACAACGAAAGATAAAGGGCATCAATGGATGAAATCGTTGTTGAGTCAACTTAGTAGCAGATAATTAACTTGAAAACTCACTACTGGATAAGGGTGGTGAGTTTTTTTATTTTATCACAAATTTTTCAACTTTTGATAAATAGACTTTTCCTGTTGTTCAGGAATCGGTAGACTGCAAGGAAATAGCTAACACCTGTAAGCTGAAAAGCGAATAAGTGATGCGAAAAGGTATTATCAGAGAATTAAATTACTGTTTTTTCTCCGATAAGAAAAAAGTTTTTCGAACAGGAAAAAGATTGTGATAACTAAAAATTTACATCCTTATCACTTGATAAACCGGTTGCAACAACAAATCAAACAACACCCAGAGAAAATTGCTTTTCGCCAATGGTCTCCGGCTGAACAACTCGAACTAAACTGGAATGATATTGGCAAAAAGACCAATGCTATTAGCCGGGCGTTGTTGGAGATTGGTGTTGATGTACAAGAAAAAATTGGCCTCTTTGCACATAACAGCATGGCGTGGTCATTGGCAGATATCGCTGTATTACAACTTCGGGCGGTCACTGTCCCTCTATATGCAACCAGTAGTCAAGAACAGGCTAGTTTCATACTTAATGATGCTGGTGTGCGTATTTTGTTTGTTGGCGGGCAGCCGCAGTATGATGTTGCTATTACTTTGACAGAACGTTGCCCTCAGTTAAGTCACATTATTGTCTTAGATGAATCAGTCGATTTGCGGGATTGTTCATTAGCTCAGCATTTATCTGATTTCATGGCGGATAATAAATTACAACATCAATCTGCGTTGGAAACCCGTATTGCTAACCACAATCTGGATGATCTTTTTACACTTATTTATACGTCTGGTACCACGGGTGAGCCTAAAGGCGTCATGCTTGATTACCGCAATTTAGCCTATCAGTTGTATTCACATGATCATATCTTGACATTAACTGATCAGGACGTTTCTTTGAGTTTTCTGCCGTTATCCCATGTCTTTGAACGCGCATGGAGTTTCTATGTCATGCATGTAGGAGCACAAAATGTTTATCTGACCGACACTAATTTTGTTCGTCAAGCTATGGCGGATATCCGCCCGACAGTGATGTGTGCAGTGCCGAGATTTTACGAAAAAATTTATAGTGCGGTTTTTGAAAAGGTTTCTAGGGCTCCTTGGCATCGAAGAAAACTTTTTAATTGGGCGATTAAATGTGGTGAGCGTCAGTTTTTACGTAATTTGCAAAGTAAAAAAAGCTGCCTTTGGTCAACAGTAATGCATCGACTGGCTGATAAATTGGTGTTGAGTAAATTGCGAAATGTATTGGGGGGCAGAGTTCGGTTTTTACCTGCGGCTGGCGCACGTCTGGACGAAACGATTATCTTGTTCTTTCTCGCTGTTGGGATAAATATCAAATATGGCTATGGTATGACAGAGACTTGTGCCACGGTTTCCTGTTGGGAAGAGCAAGGTTATATATTTGGTTCTATTGGTAAACCCTTGCCTGGCATTGACGTCCGTATCGGTGGAGAAGATGAGATACAAGTGCGTGGCCCAATTGTGATGAAAGGCTATTTCAATAATCAGCAAGAAACCACCAAGGCATTTACTCAAGACGGTTGGTTGCGTACAGGTGATGCTGGTAAGTTGGATGAAAATGGTAATTTGTTCATTACTGAACGTCTGAAAGATTTGATGAAAACATCGAATGGGAAATATATTGCTCCTCAAATGATTGAAAGCACGCTAGGGCAAGATCGTTTTATTGAGCATGTGGCTGTTATTGCTGATGCCCGTAAATTTGTATCCGCTCTTATCGTGCCTTGTTATGAAGCATTGGAAGAGTATGCAAGGTCAATTAATCTCAAATATCATGACCGGGTTGAATTACTACGCCATAGTCAGATTATCGAAATGTTTGAGCAACGCTTGAAAGAGGTGCAGAAAAACTTTGCTCACTTCGATCAGGTAAAGCGTTTCATATTACTGCCAAAACCATTTTCAATGGAAACGGGTGAATTAACTCCAACACTGAAATTGAGGAGGAAAATTATTATGCAGCGTTACTATAAAGAGATTGAATCTATGTATCAAGATTGATTTTCGGGATTTTATACAAAGAGTTAGTGTTACCAGTTATTCAGGGAAAGTATGAGGGATATTGTAGTAATATCCCGCTTTGGGTTTTTTCTGAAAATACCCAGATTTCAAGATGCATCGCGACGGCAAGGGAGCGAATCTCCGGGAGCATAGATAACGATGTGACTGGGGTGAGTGCAGCTAACAAAGAGGCAACTTGAAAGATGACGGGTATATATGGATAAGATAATTTAAAGTCTGTATAGTAAATAAAATACACTTTGTATAATTAGGTGAATTGATGAATTTCAATAATGTCGTTATTGTTCATGGTCTTTCAGCAACCCCTGATCACCATTGGTTTCCTTGGCTTAAAGATCAGTATGAAAAGTTAAATATTAATGTTATTGTGCCGGAAATGCCTGAATCTCATGCTCCTTTTCCCCATTTATGGCAAGAAAAATTGCAGGAGAGCATTTCCAGTCCTAACGAAAGAACACTTTTTTTTGGACATAGTTTGGGTTGTATTGCTACACTCCGTTATATCTCATCTTTACCTGATAATGTAAATATTGGGGGAGTTGTACTAATTTCAGGATTTTATGAAAAACTATCAACCTTACCTGAATTAAGTACATTTACTGAAGAGGAGCTGGATTTTAGCTCGCTCAGACAGAAAATAAACCAACGGATAGCAATATTATCGCTTAATGATGAGATTGTATCGCCACAGTTTACATTAAATTTAAGTCAGCAGCTCCGGACTGAATTATATGGTTTCTCCGATGGTGGGCACTTTTTAGATCGCGACGGCTTTACTGTTTTTCCTCAGCTAGAAAAGATATTAAAAGATAATTCAATGTTGTAAATAAATGTCTTGTTGTTTTGTAGATATGCCAAGTTTACTTATATTCATAACTTGGCTATTTAAATCAATATAATTTCCTCCTATTTTAAATCATCATTTAACTGATTGTTATATTTAGTTATTTAATTTTGAAAATGAATATTTATATATCCAGGTAAGTATTGAATATATGGAATTAGTTTTCTAGAAAAAATAAAGGATTTTATCGTGTTCTCTAATTAAAATGGGGTAAATGGGTTTTACCTGAATGAATTATTCACAATAGTTATTCAGAAACGAGGAAATGACGGTCAAATTATTTGAGGCATTTGTCTGCATTTCCTTTGTCAGCTTCATACTTCGGTGACTTAAACGATTTTGAAAACTGCTTTTTAGTTTTTTATCGTATATATACTGGATAATACCTATACGTTGTCGTTCTTTTTAGGTATAGCCAATCATATTCTACTTATCTTTAGCTTCTTGATAGTAAGATAACGCTTGCAGGAGACATTTGGAATTGTCAGAAAGTTGCTATTCTGCCTTTACTCACATTGCTAACACCCGTTTCTAGCGTTATGTTAATTAACTCAGCATCAATATATCGCTGAGAGGCCATTCGTCTTACTAAAATAAAAGTGGAAGGAACTTCCGATTTATTAACTTGCAAACAGAGCCTGGAGGAAAACCTATGGAGATGTTATCAGGAGCTGAAATGGTCGTCCGATCGTTAATTGATCAGGGCGTTAAGCATATATTCGGTTATCCGGGGGGGGCAGTACTGGATATTTACGATGCCCTGCATACGGTTGGGGGCATTGAGCATATCCTGGTACGTCATGAGCAGGGGGCAGTTCATATGGCTGATGGTTATGCTCGTTCTACCGGGAAGGTTGGTGTGGTATTGATCACCTCCGGTCCAGGAGCAACTAATGCCATTACCGGTATTGCCACAGCTTATATGGATTCAATTCCAATGGTTGTATTGTCCGGTCAAGTCGCCAGTTCGTTGATTGGTAATGATGCATTCCAGGAATGTGACATGGTAGGGATATCCCGCCCGATCGTAAAACACAGTTTTTTAGTGAAAAAAGCAGAGGATATTCCGAAGGTACTGAAAAAAGCCTTCTATCTAGCTTCCAGTGGTCGTCCGGGACCCGTCGTTATTGATTTACCGAAAGATACGGTAAATCCGGCAGTAAAATTACCCTATATTTATCCTGATCAGATAAGTATGCGTTCTTATAATCCAACGATTCAAGGACACAAAGGGCAGATTAAGCGAGCATTAAGCAAATTATTGAATGCGAAAAAACCCGTCATATATGTAGGCGGAGGGGTGATTAACGCAGATTGTTCAGCAGAATTACTGGTATTGGCAGAAAAATTCAATATCCCTGTTGTGAGCTCCTTGATGGGATTAGGCAGTTTCCCTGCAACTCATCTGCAAAGCCTGGGCATGCTCGGTATGCATGGTACATTCGAAGCTAACAAAGCAATCCATAATTCAGATGTCATTTTTGCTGTCGGTGTACGTTTTGATGATCGTACAACCAATAATCTGGAAAAATATTGCCCGGAAGCAACGGTATTACATATTGATATTGATCCAACATCAATTTCGAAGACGGTTTCCGCAGATGTACCTATTGTCGGTGATGCTAAACAGGTGCTTAGGCAAATGCTGGCGTTGCTGGAGACAGTAGAAGATACACAAGATCCCGATGCGCTAAAAGATTGGTGGTTATCTATTCAGCAATGGCGTAGCCGTAAATGTCTCAGTTTTGATCGCAGTGGTGAAAAAATTAAACCACAAGCGGCTATCGAGGTTCTCTATCGTCTGACGAAGGGTGAAGCTTACGTCACTTCAGATGTTGGGCAGCATCAGATGTTTGTTGCATTGCATTACCCATTTGATAAACCAAGGCGTTGGATCAGTTCCGGTGGTTTGGGAACGATGGGATTTGGTTTACCGGCTGCTTTGGGCGTTAAATTGGTGAAACCGGAAGCGACGGTAGTCTGTGTTACGGGGGATGGCAGTATTCAGATGAATATTCAGGAGTTGTCTACCGCGTTGCAATATGGGTTGCCGGTACTGGTTCTGAACTTGAATAATCGTTTCTTGGGGATGATAAGACAATGGCAAGATATGATTTATGCCGGTCGTCACTCTCAATCTTATATGGAATCCTTGCCTGATTTTGTCAAATTGGCTGAGGCTTACGGTCATGTTGGCATTTCTATTCAACGTTATGATGAATTGGAAAGTAAATTGGCCGAAGCCTTGAAAGAGGTGACTGAAAATCAGCGGCTGGTATTTGTTGATATCACTGTGGATGAAACTGAACATGTATATCCTATGCAGATCCGTGGAGGAGCAATGGATGAGATGTGGTTAAGCAAAACGGAGAGAACCTGATTATGCGCCGGATTTTATCTGTATTACTTGAAAACGAATCAGGGGCTTTGTCCCGGGTTGTTGGTCTGTTTTCCCAACGTGGCTACAACATTGAAAGTTTAACTGTCGCCCCAACTGATGATCCGACATTATCGCGGATGACAATTCAGACTAAGGGCGATGCAAGGGTACTTGAACAGATTGAAAAACAGTTGCACAAGTTGGTGGATGTGTTACGAGTCAGCGAGTTGGCACCGGGTTCTCATGTAGAGCGTGAGATTATGCTAGTCAAATTGCAGGCCAGTGGATATGGACGTGAAGAGATCAAACGCAGTACTGACATCTTCCGTGGGCAGATCGTTGATGTGACTTCGACCTTATATACCGTACAGTTGGTGGGAACCAGCGATAAATTGGATGCCTTTCTCGATGCTGTTCGGGATGTTGCTGAAATTGTTGAAGTTGCTCGTTCGGGTATTGTCGGTGTCTCTCGTGGGGATAAAATTATGCGATGAAAAATCGCAAACTGCGGGGCTATGTGCATACATTTATCAGGCTCTGCGATAAAGTAGGGCCTTTTTGGGGTCTATGAAGGAGTTAATGTGAAACTGGATGAAATCGCCCGCCTTGCAGGTGTTTCACGCACAACGGCCAGTTATGTAATTAATGGTAAAGCCAAGCAATACCGTGTCAGTGATAAAACGGTAGAAAAAGTGATGGCAGTGGTCAGAGAGCATAATTACCATCCTAATGCTGTGGCAGCCGGTCTCCGTGCAGGACGTACCCGTTCTATTGGTTTGGTTATTCCAGATTTAGAAAATACCAGCTATACCCGTATTGCTAATTATTTGGAACGTCAGGCTCGTCAGCGTGGCTATCAGTTATTGATAGCCTGTTCGGAAGACCAACCTGATAATGAAATGCGCTGTGTTGAACACCTGCTACAACGTCAGGTGGATGCAATTATTGTTTCTACCGCATTACCGCCGGAGCATCCTTTTTATCAACGCTGGGCAAATCGTTCTTTGCCTATTATTGCTCTCGATCGGGCACTCGAAAATGAACACTTTATCAGCGTAGTGGGTGATGATTTTGAAGATGCAAAGATGTTGGCGCAAGAATTTCGTCAATTCTCTGCTGAATCTGTGCTTTATCTCGGTGCATTACCTGAATTATCAGTCAGTTTTCTGCGTGAACAGGGGTTCCGTGAAGCATGGAAAGATGACCCTCGTAAAGTGATGTATCTTTACTCAAACAGCTATGAGCGTGATGCGGCTGCTGAAGTGTTCACCACATGGTTAGAAACTCATCCAATGCCACAAGCGTTGTTCACCACCTCTTTTGCCCTGTTACAGGGAGTCATGGATGTTACGCTAAAACACAGCGGCCGTTTACCAAATCAATTGGTTATTGCGACTTTTGGTGATCATGAATTACTGGATTTCCTTGAATGTCCAGTGCTTTCTGTAGCGCAGCGTCATCGTGAAATTGCTGAACGGGTATTGGAACTGGTGTTAGCAAGTCTGGATGAAAAGCAGAAGCCAGGGCCAGGTATCACACGGATACATCGTGACTTATGTCGGCGAGGAAGCCTGAGTCGGAAAATATGATAAAAACCCCTCATTAATTTTCTGATGGGGGGTTTTGGTTGTCAGATCTGTCTTAAAAGAGGTGTTTTAGCGCGAGCAAATAGCAATTTCGTTCATACATAAATTATTCAGTAGGAAGAAGCGCATGGAACAGCGCTTATTTGAGTTTGGGATTTGTCTATTTACTCCCGTTTTTTTACCGTCTTTTATATATTAAATTGATTTTAATAATATTTATCTTGTGGCTTTTTGTTGCTAGTTAGTTTGAGTGTTGAATGCATCGAATAGAATGATAAACATTGCTGCACGGTGGTTAAATAGTAATGAAATGTAAATTATGTAAATAAATTAATCACACAACTATTTTTTCATTATTTTGCCGTAAACATTTATTCTCCCTGTGCTTGTAAAATTATTCAGAATTATCATGGTGTTAATTATTATTGATATTGCTAAATTTAATAATTATGCCTCCCAACAGCCAAAATCCTGCCATCAAATATAGCTAAAGCGCATCGGCTCTGGCTTGACAAGGTTTTCATCCCATCCGTAAACTCCTTATTGTGGGGATTAGTGGGATAAAGTGGTAATTTTTGATCACCAGGGGCGACCTGAGGATGTTTCGTGGAGCAACGCAGATAAATCTCGATAGCAAGGGGCGGCTCACCGTACCTACCCGATACCGGGCTATGCTAAATGAGGAATCACAAGGGCAAATGGTTTGTACCATTGACCTTCATCAACCATGCTTGTTGCTTTATACATTATCTGAATGGGAGATTATTGAAGAAAAACTTTCTCGCTTATCCAGCATGAATCCGGCGGAGCGTCGGGTGCAACGTTTACTTTTAGGTCATGCCAGTGAATGCCAGATGGATAGTGCAGGACGTCTTTTGTTAGCTAATACATTGCGTCAGCATGCAGGGCTAGTCAAAGAGGTCATGCTGGTTGGTCAGTTCAACAAATTTGAACTGTGGGATGAACAGGCTTGGTATCAACAGGTTAAAGATGATATTGCAGCTGAGCAATCCACACAGGAACCTTTATCAGTACGGCTACAGGAATTATCACTATAAATATGGCAAATAGTCATTTTAAACATACCAGCGTATTGTTGGATGAAGCAGTCAACGGACTGAATATTCGTGAAAATGGCATCTATATTGATGGCACATTTGGCCGTGGAGGGCATTCACGTCTGATTTTGTCGCAATTGGGGACGGCAGGCCGCTTAATTGCCATTGATCGAGATCCTCAGGCGATTGAAGTGGCGAAAACGATTACAGATCCACGTTTTTCAATTGTACATGGGCCATTTTCTAAATTGGCTCACTATACAGAAAAAGCCGGGCTAATCGGCAAAATTGATGGTGTATTACTGGATTTAGGTGTTTCTTCGCCCCAGTTGGATGATCCGGAACGCGGTTTTTCTTTTATGCGTGATGGGCCGCTAGATATGCGGATGGACCCGACTCGCGGGCAGTCAGCAGCAGAATGGCTGATGAACGCAACAGCAGATGATATTGCTTGGGTATTGAAAACATTTGGTGAAGAGCGTTTCGCCAAACGCATTGCCAGAGCCATTGTGGCACGCAATCAGGAAGAGCCAATTACCCGAACAAAAGCGCTAGCCGATTTGATTGCTCAGGCCAGCCCGGTAAAAGAAAAACATAAGCATCCAGCAACCAGGAGTTTCCAGGCTATTAGGATTTATATCAACAGTGAGCTGGAAGAGATTGAGCAGGCGCTGGAGGGGGCATTACAAGTGCTTGCACCGCAGGGGAGACTTTCAGTGATTAGTTTCCATTCGCTGGAAGATCGTATTGTTAAACGATTTATTCGTCAGAATAGTCGAGGGCCACAAGTACCGGCAGGATTGCCACTCACAGAAGAGCAACTGAAAGCACGAGGCGGGCGTAGCTTGAAACCGATTGGCAAGATGAAACCTCCAGAGGAAGAAGTGGCTAATAACCCACGGGCTCGTAGTTCTGTTTTGCGTTTTGCTGAAAAAGTTAGTGAATAATGGCAGGTGAACGTCACGGATTAACCGGTATTATCGGCAGCGATTTGCTCAAGAATGCCAAGATACCGTTAATTCTTCTAGTTGTTGTACTGGTTTCGGCCATAGTTGTTGTAACTACTGCACATGAAACTCGCTTGTTGACGGCTGAAAGAGAGCATCTGGTGGTGGAACGTGATGCATTAGATATCGAGTGGCGCAATTTGATCCTCGAAGAAAATGCTTTGGGTGATCACAGCCGGGTTGAGAGGATAGCTGTTGAAAAAATGCATATGCAGCATGTTAACCCTGCTCAGGAAAACATTGTTGTTTCACAGTGAGTTAATTTAATTATTAAAAAGGTAAGAGATGAAAGCAGCACGCCCCGTGAAGTTAAAAAGGCAAGAAGATAAAAAAGCCAGTTTTGTTAGCTGGCGTTTTGCTTTGTTATGCGGGGGGATTGCTGTAGCTTTAATTGCCTTATTGCTGAGAGTGACTTATTTGCAGGTCATCAATCCTGATCAACTGGTTAAAGAAGGTGATTTACGTTCCCTGCGCGTGCAATCAGTCCCTACCGCTCGCGGTATGATCAGTGACCGAATGGGCCGACCTCTGGCTGTTAGCGTTCCAGTAAATGCTGTTTGGGCAGATCCGAAAGAGGTATTTGAACAAGGGGGAATTACGGGTGATACCCGCTGGAAAGCTTTATCTGATGCTATTAATTTGCCTCTTGAACAGCTTATTGACAAAGTTAGCGTTAATCCAAAAGGCCGTTTTGTTTATTTAGCGCGTCAGGTTAACCCATCAGTTGGCGATTATATTCATAAACTGAAATTACCGGGAATTTATTTGCGTCAGGAATCCCGGCGTTATTATCCGTCAGGTCAGGTAACGGCACATATTATTGGCGTGACCAACGTTGATGGTCAGGGTATTGAAGGCGTAGAAAAAAGTTTTGATCGTTGGTTGACGGGGCAACCGGGTGAGCGGACTGTACGTAAAGATCGCTTTGGCCGTGTCATCGAAGATATTTCATCTGTGGATAGTCTGGCGGCACACAATCTGGTATTGAGTATTGATGAACGTTTACAGGCGCTGGTTTATCGCGAATTAACCAATGCGGTGGCCTTTAATAAAGCAGAATCCGGTACAGCAGTATTAGTAGATGTTAATACCGGAGAAGTGCTGGCAATGGCAAACAGCCCATCTTATAACCCAAATAATCGTATCAATACGCCCAAAGAAGTAATGCGTAACCGTGCTATCACCGATATTTTAGAGCCAGGTTCCACTGTTAAGCCTATGGTGGTCATGGCTGCGCTGAATGATGGTATTGTCAAAGAAAATACCGTTATTAATACAATACCTTATAGGATTAGCGGCAAGGAAATTAGAGACGTAGGCCGTTATTCTGAATTATCTATCACTGGTATCTTACAAAAATCAAGTAACGTTGGTGTTTCTAAGCTGGCGTTAGCGATGCCTGCGACAGAGTTAGTGGATGTTTATTCTCGTTTTGGGTTGGGAAAACCGACCAATCTGGGGTTGGTCGGAGAAAGCAGTGGCTTATATCCAATAAACAGACAACGGTGGTCAGATCTTGATAGGGCTACCTTTTCTTACGGCTACGGGTTGATGGTTACGCCATTACAGTTAGCACGGGTCTATGCAACGATTGGCAGCATGGGTATCTATCGTCCCCTGTCGATTACCAAAGTTGATCCACCCGTACCAGGCACCAGAGTCTTTCCTGAGCCAATTATGCGTACGGTCGTTCATATGATGGAAAGTGTGGCTTTGCCCGGTGGCGGCGGAGTAACGGCCGCAATAAAAGGTTATCGGATTGCAATCAAAACGGGTACTGCGAAGAAAGTCGGGCCGGATGGCAAGTACATTAATCGATATATCTCTTACGCCGCAGGGGTTGCCCCTGCAAGTAACCCAAGGTTTGCTCTGGTTGTGATTATTAATGAGCCACAGGCAGGTAAGTATTACGGTGGTGCGGTTTCTGCGCCAGTATTTGGCACCATCATGGGGGGTGTTCTACGCATCATGAATGTGGAGCCAGATGCTTTGGCGGCAGGTGATAAAAACGAATTTGTGATTAATAAGAAAGAGGATACAGGTGGCAGATCGTAATCTACGCGATTTACTTGCGCCATTGGGTATTGACGCCCCAGTGCGTGCGTTACGCGAAATGACATTGGACAGCCGTAAATCGGCTGCCGGAGATCTGTTTGTTGCCATTAAAGGGCACCAGGCAGATGGTCGAGACTACATTCCTCAAGCCATCGCACAAGGGGTTGCGGCGGTTATTGCAGAAGCCCAGGGCGAGGCCAATAGCGGAACCGTACAGATTATGCACGGTGTTCCGGTTGTTTATGTGAACGATTTGAATAATAAGTTGTCACAGTTAACTGGTGAGTTTTATTGTCACCCTGGTGATAAGTTGCACTTGATTGGTGTAACCGGAACCAATGGTAAAACAACCACTACCCAATTACTTGCTCAGTGGAGTCACGGATTGGGGGAAACCAGTGCCGTGATGGGAACTGTCGGTAATGGTTTACTGGGGCATGTGGCGCCAAGTGAAAATACCACAGGCTCGGCTGTTGATATTCAACTGGATTTGCAACAACTTGTTCGGCAAGGGGCGACTTTTGCGGCAATGGAAGTCTCTTCTCATGGACTGGTTCAGGGGCGTGTAGCTGCGTTGCCGTTTGAAGCGGCAGTGTTTACCAACTTGAGCCGTGATCATCTTGATTATCATGGTGATATGGCGCACTACGAAGCAGCTAAATGGTTGCTGTTTTCCACGCATAATGTGAAACAACAAATCATTAATGCTGATGATGATATTGGATTGAAATGGTTGTCCCGTTTACCGCAAGCGGTTGCTGTGACGATGGAAAACTGTCTGCCGGAAAATTGGCAGGGGCGTTGGTTAGCGGCGCGTGAAATAAAGTATCACGATAAAGGGGTATCCATTACCTTCGAGTCCAGTTGGGGAGGCGGTACAATTGATAGTGCCCTGATGGGAGCATTTAATGTCAGCAACCTGTTGTTGGCGCTTTCCACCTTATTAGCTCTGGATTATCCGCTGGAAAAACTGCTTGCAACAGCTTCCTGCCTGGAACCTGTCTGTGGACGAATGGAAGTATTCTCGGCACCGGATAAACCCGTTGTCGTCGTTGATTATGCTCACACACCTGATGCGCTGGAGAAAGCTTTGATAGCCGCACGTTTACATTGTAAGGGTAAACTTTGGTGCGTTTTTGGTTGTGGTGGTGATCGTGATAAAGGTAAACGCCCATTGATGGGGGGCGTTGCAGAACAGTGGGCCGATTATGTGATTGTTACAGATGATAATCCGCGCAATGAAGAGCCACAGGCAATTGTTACTGACATCTTAACGGGTTTTCTTGATCCGGGAGGTGCGATAACGATTCATGGCCGTGTTGAAGCGGTAACCAACGCTATTATGCAGGCAAAAGCAGATGATGTTGTATTGATAGCGGGTAAAGGCCATGAAGATTATCAATTGGTAGGCCATCGTCGCTTGGATTACTCAGACCGGTTGACTGTTGCTCGGTTACTGGGGGTGATTGCATGATTTCCCTTACTCTGCAACAACTGGCACAAGTAACGGATGGCGTATTGAATCAGGTTACTGAGCAGCAGGCAGCAAATATTTGTATTAGTGATGTGACTACTAACAGCCGTCAGGTTGGAAATGGCAGTTTGTTTATTGCCTTGAAAGGTGAGCGTTTTGATGCTCATGATTTTTGTGCTGATGCAGCCAAAGCTGGTGCCAGTGCTTTGCTTGTCAGCCGCGTATTGGATATTAACTTTCCACAGGTAGTGGTTAAAGATACTCGTTTAGCCATGGGTAAATTAGCGAGTTGGGTTCGCCAGCGGAGTAATGCCCGTGTTGTTGCGTTGACGGGTTCGTCCGGCAAAACATCGGTAAAAGAGATGACCGCCGCGATTTTGCGCCAATGTGGTGACACGCTCTATACCGCAGGTAATCTGAATAATGATATCGGTGTGCCGCTGACATTGTTCAGGCTGACAGAACAACATGAGTTTGCTGTGGTTGAATTAGGTGCAAGTCATGTTGGTGAAATTGCCTATACCGCAAAAATGACCCTGCCAGAAACAGCGTTAATTAATAACCTGTTTGCTGCGCACTTAGCGGATTTTGGCTCTCTGGCGAGTATTGCAAAAGCTAAGGGCGAGATTTTTACCGGTCTTTCAGAGAAAGGTACGGCCATTATCAATATGGAAAGCAATGATTGGACTCACTGGCAGCAGGTTATTGGCGACAAAACAGTACAGCGTTTTTCCATGCAACAAGCATCAGGTGCTGATTTTTACGCTACAGATGTTCAGGTTAAACAACTGACTACGGATTTTTGTCTGCATACGCCTATTGGTAGCACAGAAATCAATTTGCCGTTGCCTGGAAAACACAATATCGCCAATGCGTTAGCGGCCAGTGCGTTAGCCATTTCTGTTGGCGCAACCCTGCGAGATATCCGTTTGGGCTTGTCTGAGCTGAAAGCGGTACCAGGGCGGTTGTTTCCAATCAATCTGGCAGAAGGAAAATTGCTGCTTGATGATACTTATAACGCCAATGTCGGTTCAATGACCGTTGCAGTTCAGGTGTTATCACAGATGCCGGGTTACCGAGTACTAGTTGTTGGCGATATAGGGGCATTGGGTGAACAGTCAGCAGATTACCATCGTCAGATTGGTGAAACCGCAGCTTCTAGCGGTATCGATAGTGTGTTCAGTGTGGGCGAATTAAGTATTCATGTTAGTGAAGCGAGCGGTTGTGGTCAGCATTTTGCGGATAAAGCTGCATTGATCGCAACATTAGTTCCACTATTACAACAACACAAAGTCTTTTCAGTGTTAGTTAAAGGTTCGCGTAATACCACAATGGAAGATGTTGTCCACGCATTACAGGAGAGCTTTACATGTTAGTTTGGCTGGCCGAATATTTGGTCAAATATCACTCCGGCTTTAACGTCTTTTCTTACTTGACGTTTAGGGCTATCGTCAGCCTGCTGACTGCTTTGGCTATCGCATTGTGGATGGGGCCGCGTATGATCGCCTTTCTGCAAAAATTACAAATTGGGCAGGTTGTTCGCAATGATGGGCCGGAATCTCACTTTAGCAAACGTGGTACGCCGACGATGGGTGGTTTGCTGATTTTACTTTCAATTACGATTTCTACACTGTTGTGGGTGCGCTTGAATAACCCCTATGTTTGGTGCGTGCTGATTGTGCTGATTGGTTACGGCATTGTTGGTTTCGTGGATGATTACCGCAAAGTTGTGCGCAAAGATACTAAGGGGTTGATTGCCCGTTGGAAGTATTTCTGGCAGTCCGTCCTGGCATTGGGGGTAGCGTTTGCAATGTACAGTTTCGGTAAAGATACTCCGGCAACACAATTGGTCGTGCCATTCTTTAAAGATGTGATGCCGCAACTGGGTGTGCTTTATATTCTGTTGACCTACTTTGTGATTGTCGGAACCAGTAATGCAGTGAATTTGACTGACGGATTGGATGGTTTGGCAATTATGCCAACCGTTTTTGTTGCCGCTGGTTTTGCTTTAGTGGCATGGGCGACAGGTAATGTCAATTTTGCTAACTATCTGCATATCCCTTATCTGAGCCATGCTGGTGAGCTGGTTATCGTCTGTACTGCGATTGTTGGCGCAGGACTAGGTTTCTTGTGGTTCAACACTTATCCGGCTCAGGTTTTCATGGGAGATGTGGGCTCTTTGGCATTAGGTGGTGCACTGGGGACGATTGCTGTGTTGCTACGCCAAGAGTTTCTACTGGTGATTATGGGCGGTGTATTTGTGGTGGAAACCCTGTCAGTTATTTTACAGGTGGGTTCTTTTAAACTGCGCGGGCAGCGTATTTTCCGTATGGCACCTATTCACCATCATTATGAATTGAAAGGCTGGCCAGAACCGCGTGTTATTGTGCGTTTTTGGATTATTTCTCTGATGCTAGTGCTGATTGGCTTGGCAACATTGAAGGTACGTTAATCATGGCAGATTATTTGGGTAAAAAAGTCGTCATTATCGGGTTGGGGCTGACGGGTCTCTCCTGTGTTGACTTTTTTATGGCACGAGGGGTGATCCCTCGTGTGATAGATACTCGTGCGGTACCACCCGGCAAGGATAAACTGCCCGCTGGTGTTGAGTGTCACAGTGGAAGCCTGAATGTTGGCTGGTTGATGGATACTGACTTGATTGTTGTAAGCCCAGGCGTTGCTTTGGCAACGGCGGAATTGCAGGCTGCGGCTAATGCAGGTATTGAAATTGTTGGTGATATCGAGTTGTTTTGCCGTGAAGCAACAGCCCCGATAGTCGCTATTACGGGTTCTAATGGTAAAAGTACCGTTACCAGTCTTGTCGGTGAAATGGCGAAAGCGGCTAATTGGCAGGTGGGTGTTGGCGGTAATATTGGCCTACCTGCATTAGAATTGTTGAAGAAATCTTGTCAGCTTTATGTCTTAGAGCTCTCCAGTTTCCAGTTGGAAACTACATATAGCCTGAACGCAACAGCCGCCGCTGTGCTTAATGTGACTGAGGACCATATGGATCGTTATCCTCAGGGGGTATCTCAGTACCGGGCGGCTAAACTGAGGATTTATCGTCAGGCGAAAAGATGCATTGTGAATGCTCAAGATCCCCTGACACTGCCTGAAACGGGTATGGATAGCCGTTGTGTCAGCTTTGGTGTCGATTGTGGTGACTACCAGCTTGATAGTGAAAATGCCTTTTTGAAAGTTCACAACCAATCACTGCTGGCGACAAATGAAATTAAGCTGACTGGACGACATAACTACGTCAATGGGTTGGTTGCATTGGCTTTAGCTGATGCGGTTGGTATTCCTCGTGAAGCCAGTTTGGCAACATTGACGGTTTATCCGGGACTTGACCACCGTTTCCAGCTTGTTCGTCTGAACAACGGGGTGCGTTGGATTAACGATTCTAAGGCGACCAATGTTGGCAGTACGGTGGCGGCACTTGATGGTCTGAACCTGGAGGGCTCGCTTTATTTGCTATTAGGTGGTGATGGTAAGTCGGCAGATTTTTCTCCGCTTAAACCTTTCCTGAGCGGGAATAAAGTTCAGCTTTACTGCTTTGGTAGGGATGGAAAACAGTTGGCTCAACTCCGCCCGGAAATAGCGATATTGACTGAAACTATGGAACAGGCGATACGTGATATTGCTCCGCGTCTGGTGGCTGGTGACATGGTGCTGTTATCTCCTGCTTGTGCAAGCCTTGATCAGTTCCGTAATTTTGAACAGCGTGGTCATGAGTTTACCCGCTTGGCAAAGGAGTTGGGCTGATGTCTATTCCGGGATTCAGTAGATTAAAAGACTGGGTTATTGGTGGCCGTGAAACTGATGCCACCAATATGGTGTTGTATGATCGCACACTGGTTTGGCTGACACTCGGATTAGGAATTATCGGCTTTGTTATGGTGACATCAGCATCGATGCCGGTTGGGCAGCGTCTTGCAGAAGATCCGTTTCTGTTTGCTAAGCGTGATGCGATTTATCTCTTGCTGGCTTTCGGGTTGTCATTGATTACATTGCGTATCTCGATGGATTTCTGGCAACGCTATAGCAATCTGATGCTGCTTATTTCCATTATTTTGTTGCTGGTTGTCCTGGTGGTGGGAAATTCAGTAAATGGTGCATCGCGTTGGATTGCCATTGGGCCTTTGAGAATTCAACCTGCTGAGTTATCGAAACTTTCTCTATTTTGCTATCTCGCCAGTTATTTGGTGCGCAAAGTAGAAGAAGTGCGGAATAACTTTTGGGGATTCTGTAAGCCAATGGGCGTGATGGTCGTGTTAGCAGTGTTACTTCTGGCTCAACCTGACTTGGGAACAGTGGTTGTACTGTTTGTAACAACGTTGGCAATGCTATTTCTGGCCGGGGCAAAATTATGGCAGTTTCTAGCAATTATTGGTTCAGGGGTATTCGCGGTGGTTTTGTTAATCATTGCTGAACCTTACCGTATACGCCGTGTAACTTCCTTTCTGGACCCTTGGGAAGATCCATACGGCAAAGGTTATCAATTAACGCAATCTTTGATGGCTTTTGGTCGAGGGGAGTTTTTAGGGCAAGGACTAGGAAATTCAGTACAGAAACTGGAATACCTGCCGGAAGCACATACTGACTTTATTTTCTCTGTTTTGGCAGAAGAATTAGGTTACGTAGGTGTGGTTTTGGTGTTGTTAATGATATTCTTCGTCGCTTTTCGCGCAATGACGATAGGTCGCCGCGCATTACAAATGGATCAGCGTTTTTCGGGTTTTCTGGCTTGTTCGGTGGGTATTTGGTTTAGTTTCCAAGCTCTGGTTAACGTTGGGGCCGCCGCAGGTATGTTACCGACTAAAGGTTTGACTTTACCTTTGATTAGTTACGGTGGTTCAAGTTTGCTGATTATGTCGACAGCTATCGTATTGCTATTAAGAATTGATTTTGAAACACGCTTGGCAAAAGCTCAAGCGTTTGTAAGGAGCCCCCGATGAGTGGCAAAACCCGGCGTTTGATGGTGATGGCAGGTGGAACTGGAGGACATGTCTTCCCGGGTCTGGCTGTAGCTCATCATTTAAAAGACCAGGGCTGGGACGTTCTCTGGTTGGGAACAGCGGATCGTATGGAAGCCGATTTAGTGCCAAAACATGGCATTGATATTGAATTTATTCAGATTTCTGGTCTGCGAGGTAAAGGGATCAAAGCATTGTTGGCTGCCCCGGTCCGAATTTTCAAAGCAATCCGTCAGGCAAAGGCGATTATGCGTCGCTATCAGCCAGATGTCGTGCTTGGCATGGGGGGATATGTTTCTGGTCCCGGCGGCGTTGCTGCGTGGATGTGCGGTGTTCCGGTTGTATTGCATGAACAGAATGGTATTGCCGGGCTGACAAACCGGTGGCTGGCTAAAATCGCTACGACTGTTTTACAAGCATTTCCCGGCGCATTTCCAAAAGCGCCCGTTGTTGGCAATCCTGTTCGCGAAGATGTGTTGACACTGCCTGTACCTGAACAACGTTTGGCAGGGCGTGAAGGTCCGATTCGAGTTCTGGTTGTTGGTGGCAGTCAGGGGGCGAGAATTCTTAACCAGGCAATGCCTGAAATTGCTGCCCGTATGGGTGATAAAATTACTCTTTGGCATCAGACAGGCAAAGGGGCTAAAGAGAGTGTTCAGAATGCCTATGACAATTCAGTTAAATGCGAACATAAGATTACTGAATTTATTGACGATATGGCACAAGCTTATGCTTGGGCTGATGTGGTGATTTGTCGTTCTGGCGCGTTGACGGTTAGTGAAGTGTCAGCGGCGGGATTACCTGGGATTTTTGTGCCATTTCAGCATAAAGATCGTCAGCAATACTGGAATGCGTTACCTCTAGAAAAGGTTGGCGCAGCAAGAATATTGGAGCAACCCCAATTTACGGTTGATGCAGTAATCGAATTATTAACTCAATGGCAACGGCCACAATTGCTGGAAATGGCGGTAAAAGCCCGTTCAGCAGCAATTGTTGATGCAACTGAGCGAGTATCGGCGGCATTAATCGATGCGGCAAAAAAATGATTTAGACCGCCTTAAAAGGGGCGGTGAAGCAAACATATATAGTGAAGAAGAAAACGTGAATACACAACAACTGGCGAAATTAAGAGTTTTCGTGCCTGAGATGAGAAAAGTCAGGCACATCCACTTTGTTGGCATTGGTGGTGCTGGCATGGGGGGGATCGCCGAAGTGTTGGCTAATGAAGGTTATCAGATTAGTGGATCTGATTTGGCACCAAACCCGGTAACTCGTCAACTGACTAAGTTGGGCGCTCAGATTTATTTTAATCATCGTCCTGAAAATATACTGGATGCCAGTGTTGTTGTGGCTTCAAGCGCAATCTTGGCGGATAACCCGGAAATTGTTGCTGCTCGTGAGGCCCGAATTCCGGTTATTCGCAGAGCAGAGATGTTGGCAGAACTGATGCGCTACCGTCATGGTATTGCTATTGCCGGGACTCACGGTAAAACGACAACAACAGCGATGATTTCTAGCATCTATGCACAGGCTGGTTTAGATCCCACTTTTGTTAATGGTGGTTTAGTTAAAGCAGCAGGAACGCATGCTCGTCTTGGCAGTAGCCGTTATTTAATTGCGGAAGCTGACGAAAGTGATGCTTCTTTCTTGCATTTGCAGCCGATGGTGGCGGTCATTACGAATATCGAAGCAGACCATATGGATACCTATCATGGTGACTTCGAAAACTTGAAACAGACGTTTATCAACTTCTTGCACAACCTACCTTTTTACGGGCGTGCAGTCATGTGCATTGATGATCCGGTTGCCAAAGAGTTAATTCCTCGTGTTGGGCGCTATATCACGACGTATGGTTTTAGTGAGGACGCGGACGTACGTATCACCCATTATCAGCAAAAAGGTGCTCAGGGATATTTTACTGTTAGTCGTCAAGATATGGCAGATCTGAAAGTCGTATTGAATGCACCGGGCCGCCATAATGCGCTGAATGCGGCGGCAGCAGTGGCTGTTGCGACTGAGGAAGGGATTTCTGGCAGTGATATTTTGGCTGCGTTGGCAGGTTTTCAGGGAACCGGGCGCCGTTTTGATTTTTTGGGGAATTTTCCTCTGGAACATGTTAACGGCAAAGGTGGCAGTGCGATGTTGGTTGATGATTATGGTCATCATCCAACGGAAGTGGATGCAACCATTAAAGCCGCTCGCGCGGGCTGGCCGGATAAACGGATTGTGATGATATTTCAACCTCATCGTTATACCCGTACCCGTGATTTGTACGATGACTTTGCCAATGTATTGAATCAGGTAGATGTATTGCTGATGTTGGATGTTTACTCTGCGGGTGAAGTGGTTATTCCGGGGGCAGATAGTCGTTCGTTGTGCCGTACTATCCGTAGCCGCGGTAAGTTAGATCCGATTTTGGTCTCTGATCCGGCAAAGGTGACCGCTGCATTGGCACAGGTGCTGGATGGTAATGATTTAATTCTGGTTCAAGGGGCCGGCAATATAGGCAAAATAGCGCGTAATCTGGCTGAAACGAAATTACAGCCATCTTTGAATGAGGAAAAACACAATGGCTGAGAAAGTCGCGGTACTGTTGGGCGGAACTTCCGCTGAGCGTGAAGTTTCGCTGTTATCGGGACAAGCCGTGTTGGCTGGATTGAGAGAAGCGGGTATTGATGCATATCCAGTTGATACAAAAGATTTTCCTGTGACTCAACTTAAAGAAGCTGGATTTGAGAAAGTCTTTATCGCGCTTCATGGGCGTGGTGGGGAAGACGGTACTTTGCAAGGTGTATTGGAATTTTTGCAGTTACCCTATACCGGTAGTGGCGTGATGGCCTCTGCACTGTCAATGGATAAATTGCGTACAAAACAGTTATGGCAGGGAATTGGGTTGACTGTTTCGCCATATGTTTCAATTAATTCTCAGCAATTTGAACGATTGACTGATTCTCAACTCCAAGAATATGTAGCAGATTTAGGTTTGCCATTAATTGTTAAGCCAAGTCTGGAAGGTTCCAGTGTTGGTATGACTAAGGTTGATGAGATTTCAGAGTTGCGTGGCGCATTAGAGGCAGCGTTTCGTTATGACGTTGACTTGCTGGTAGAAAAATGGTTGAACGGCCCGGAATACACAGTAGCCATCCTTGGTGATGCGGCTTTACCTTCTATTCGTATTCAACCCGCTGCTGTTTTTTATGACTATGATGCAAAATATTGGTCTGAAGAAACACAATATTTTTGTCCAAGTGGCTTAAGTGATGAAAAAGAGCAGCAATTGACAGAACTGGCGCTTAAAGCTTATCAGTCAGTTGGATGCAGTGGTTGGGGGCGAGTTGATGTCATGATGGATACTGATGGTGATTTCTATCTGTTGGAAGTGAATACCTCTCCGGGGATGACCAGTCACAGCTTGGTGCCGATGGCTGCGCGTCAGGCTGGATTAAGTTTTTCACAGTTGGTGGTAAAGATTTTGGAGTTGGCTGATTGATATGTCTCAAGCGGCCCTGAAAGTGAGGGGACGGGATAATGAAAATAGCAGTTCCCGTCCTAGTAACGGCTCTTATCTGGCAGGGCTTATCTTCTTCCTGATGGTACTTGGGACCATTATTTGGGGAGGTTTGGCCGTCCTTAACTGGATGAAAGATGCTAACAGATTGCCTATTTCAAAATTGGTGGTAACGGGTGAGCGTCACTACACTACCAACGATGATATCCGGCAAGCAATTTTGTCATTAGGGCAACCGGGAACTTTCATGACGCAGGATGTGAATATCATTCAGCAACAAATTGAACGGATGCCGTGGATAAGGCAAGTCACTGTCCGCAAACAGTGGCCTGATGAACTGAGAATTCATCTGGTAGAATATATCCCTTATGTGCGCTGGAATGACACACAGATGCTGGATGCCGAAGGTCAGGTATTCAGCATTCCGGCTGAATGGGGAGCTAAAGGGTATTTCCCGATGCTTTATGGCCCACAAGGCAGTGAAAAAGAAGTACTTGATGGTTACCGAGCCATGGCTAAACTTCTCGCTGCCAATAAACTGAAATTAAAAGCGGCGGCAATGACTGCGCGTCGTTCCTGGCAACTGACTCTGGATAATGGTATCCAGCTAAAGCTGGGAAGAATGGATGCAACAGGCCGTATTAAACGTTTTATCGAGCTTTATCCGCTGTTACAGCAGAACACAGAGAAAAGGGTAGATTATGTGGATTTGCGTTATGACAGTGGTGCCGCGGTAGGTTGGGCATCTTTACCAATGGGTGATCCTAATGCTCCGGTCAAAGGGCAATAAACAATTACTGGCAATAATTATATGAGGCAGGCAGAACAACGATGATCAAATCGACGGACAGAAAATTAGTAGTTGGCCTAGAGATTGGCACAGCAAAGGTATCTGCCCTTGTTGGTGAAATTCTGCCCGATGGTATGGTTAATATTATCGGGGTGGGAAGCTGTCCATCCCGTGGTATGGATAAAGGCGGTGTAAACGACCTAGAGTCGGTTGTTAAATGTGTACAGCGGGCTATCGATCAGGCTGAATTGATGGCAGATTGTCAAATTTCCTCTGTTTATCTGGCGTTATCTGGAAAACATATCAGTTGTCAGAATGAAATCGGGATGGTTCCTATTTCCGAAGAGGAAGTTACTCAGGAAGATGTGGACAATGTTGTTCATACTGCCAAATCAGTTCGTGTACGTGATGAATACCGAATACTGCATGTTATTCCGCAAGAATATGCTATCGATTATCAGGAAGGCATTAAAAATCCGGTGGGGCTTTCCGGTGTGCGTATGCAGGCGAAAGTTCACTTGATTACCTGTCATAATGATATGGCGAAGAATATTGCAAAAGCCGTTGAACGCTGTGGCTTGAAAGTCGATCAGCTTATTTTTTCCGGGTTGGCTGCCAGCTATGCTGTTTTGACCGAAGACGAGCGTGAATTGGGCGTTTGCGTGGTAGATATTGGCGGAGGGACGATGGATATTGCGGTGTATACCGGCGGAGCGCTGCGTCATACCAAAGTTATTCCTTATGCCGGTAACGTTGTCACCAGTGATATTGCTTATGCCTTTGGTACGCCACCAAGCGATGCGGAAACGATAAAAGTACGCCACGGTTGTGCACTAGGTTCGTTGGTCAGCAAAGATGAAAGTGTGGAGGTACCTAGTGTCGGTGGACGCCCACCACGTAGCTTACAGCGTCAGACGTTGGCTGAAGTCATTGAGCCGCGTTACATCGAATTACTGAATTTAGTGAATGATGAAATCTTGCGATTGCAGGAACAGTTACGCCAGCAGGGGGTTAAACACCATCTGGCTGCGGGTATTGTCTTGACTGGCGGTGGTGCTCAGATTGATGGTTTGGCTGAATGCGCTCAGCGTGTGTTCCATGCTCAGGTGCGTATCGGTCAACCTCTTAATATTACTGGTCTGACGGACTATGCGCAGCAACCCTATTATTCAACAGCGGTAGGGTTGCTGCATTACGGAAAAGCCTCTCATCTTAATGGTGATGCGGATATTGAAAAACATGTTTCAGTGAGCCGTTGGTTTAAGAGAGTCAGTAGCTGGCTGAAAAAAGAGTTTTAATTTTATACAGAGACTACATCTATTTTTAGTCTCGATATAAAGGCATAAAGCGGAGAGAAACTATGTTTGAACCAATAGAATTAACCAATGACGCGGTGATTAAGGTCATCGGCGTCGGCGGCGGCGGCGGTAACGCTGTTGAGCACATGGTGCGTGAACGCATCGAAGGTGTTGAATTCTTTGCAGTAAATACGGATGCTCAGGCATTGCGTAAAACTGCTGTCGGCCAGACTATCCAGATTGGTAATGGTATTACTAAAGGTTTGGGGGCGGGTGCAAACCCGGAGGTTGGTCGTACTGCTGCTCAAGAAGATCGGGATGCATTGCGTACTGCGCTTGATGGTGCGGATATGGTATTTATCGCTGCCGGTATGGGCGGTGGTACCGGTACTGGCGCCGCGCCTGTGGTGGCTGAGATTGCAAAAGAGCTGGGAATTTTGACAGTTGCTGTGGTGACTAAGCCTTTCAATTTCGAAGGTAAGAAACGTATGGCGTTTGCCGAACAAGGGATCACTGAATTGTCCAAGCATGTGGATTCATTGATTACTATCCCTAACGACAAACTGTTAAAAGTACTTGGCCGCGGCATTTCACTACTGGACGCTTTCGGCGCAGCTAATGATGTTTTGAAAGGGGCGGTTCAGGGTATCGCTGAACTGATCACGCGTCCAGGTCTAATGAATGTTGACTTTGCTGATGTGCGTACCGTGATGTCCGAAATGGGCTACGCTATGATGGGTTCCGGTATTGCGCAGGGTGAAGATCGTGCGGAAGAAGCTGCTGAGATGGCGATATCCAGCCCATTGCTGGAAGATATCGACTTGTCAGGCGCTCGTGGTGTTCTGGTTAACATTACTGCTGGCTTTGATCTGCGTTTGGATGAGTTCGAAACAGTGGGTAACACGATCCGTGCATTTGCATCTGATAATGCAACCGTCGTGATCGGTACTTCTTTGGATCCAGACATGAATGATGAGTTGCGTGTGACTGTGGTTGCCACGGGTATTGGTATGGATAAACGCCCTGAAATTACGTTGGTTACCAATAAGTCTTCTCAGTCAAGTGTAATGGAACACCGTCATCAGCAAATGCCTGGCGGTATGTCTTCATTGTCTGAAGAAAATAAACCAGCAGCAAAAGTGGTGAATGACCAAAACGTACAAACTAGCAAGGAGCCCGATTATTTGGATATTCCTGCATTTTTGCGTAAACAGGCCGATTAATAGCTAAAAAATTGGATTCTCCGCTTTTTGTGCTAAACTTGCCCGCCAATCATAGTGTATAGTGGTTGGCAGGATGGATAACATTGCGAGATAAAACGATGATCAAACAAAGGACACTTAAACGTATTGTTCAGGCGACTGGTGTCGGTCTACATACCGGCAAAAAAGTCACGCTAACAATGCGCCCAGCACCGGCTAACACCGGGGTCATCTATCGCCGCACTGACTTGAATCCACCGGTTGATTTTCCGGCAGATGCAAAATCCGTGCGTGATACTATGCTTTGTACTTGCCTGGTAAATGAGCATGACGTGCGAATCTCAACGGTTGAGCACCTGAATGCAGCGCTTGCGGGGTTAGGTATCGATAATATTATTATCGAAGTTGATGCGCCAGAAATTCCCATTATGGATGGTAGTGCCAGCCCGTTTGTTTTCCTGCTGCTGGATGCGGGTATTGAAGAGCTGAACACATCTAAAAAATTCCTGCGTATTAAGGAAACCGTGCGTGTGGAGGAGGGGGATAAGTGGGCAGAGATGGCACCTTATAATGGTTTCAGCTTGGATTTCACTATTGATTTCAATCACCCTGCGATTGATTCAAGCACTCAAAGTTACTGTCTGGATTTCTCGGCAGAAGCGTTTGTTCGTCAAATCAGTCGTGCACGTACATTTGGCTTTATGCGTGATATTGAGTACTTACAATCTAAAGGGTTGTGTTTAGGTGGCAGCTTTGATTGTGCGATTGTTGTTGATGACTATCGTGTGCTTAATGAAGATGGCTTGCGTTTTGAAGACGAATTTGTTCGCCATAAAATGCTGGATGCAATTGGTGATCTGTTTATGTGTGGCTATAACATCATTGGCGCATTTACTGCGTTCAAATCTGGTCATGCGTTGAACAATAAACTATTGCAGGCAGTTCTGGCGCAAGAAAGTGCATGGGAGCTGACTACTTTCGAAGATGAAGCTGAAATGCCATTGGCTTTTCGTGCTCCATCAACTGTAATGGCATAACTCTCTAGTATGCTGATAATAATTCAATGATATATCAGTGGGTTATGTTATCAGTGGTTTTGTTCTCGCTGATGTTTTTTACTCGGCGTCAACACTATTCAGCGTTAGCACTTATCAGCGTTAGCACTTAAATTTATTTAGCGTTTATCGCTTAGTCGTTTTAGCTGTACTGGCACTCTCTCCGGCCAGTGCAGCTAGTCGTTCTAATCTTTCCTTCAGCTTTTTTGGACTACGGTTCGCTAGCATTATTAATTCTTTCGCACTCTCTTGACTTAACTGACGTGTCGGTAAAGTTTTATGCTCATCGCTCATCGTTTTTGCGAAGCTCTGCGCACTATTGCCATGCTTAATCATGAGTGATGGGTTAATCCTGATGTCGATAGATGACAATGATGGTAGAATTTCGCTTCTTAGTGTAGAAAGCAGCGTTGGCAGCTCGTAACGCAATCTGGTCATCCAACTGGCGTTTCCTGCTTCCAGTACCAGAATTTGTTTGCGATAATTAGCGACCCGGCACCACGGATGTAATTGTGCGGGAAGCAAGCTGACAACGGCACGGTTAAGTTTTAACAAAGCGAAGGCACGTTGCTGGATAACATGAAGCGGGCTTTTCTCAACGGCGGCGGCGTCTTCAAAAAGAACATCTAATGATTGTGGGCGGCTATCGCGCATAATGAAAGTAGCTCCGGTATGATGAAGGATTAATGGGTATTCTAAATCTTTGGCGACAATTTGGCAGACGTTATTTCTGGTCACATCTGTTATTAGGGGTGGTTGCGGCAAGTATTGGCGTTCCTACCATTTTAGCGGGTGTTCCCGATAATATTTCACAAGCTAATACCTCGCCTAGCCAGAGTTGGCAAAATCAGGCTTTATCGGCTTTTGATAATCTATTCTCATTGCAGAATGTTCAACACCAGCCAGCCAATGGCGTTAATTACTGGCAACAACATGCTGTACGTAACGTGATCAGACAGCTTTCTTTTGCTTTTTCTGTTTCGCAACCTATGAGTGATGAAACAGCAAAACAAAGTATCCGGTTAAGTTCTTCCAGTATTCAGCAGCTTGTTCTGGAAACCCTGAATACACTATTAATTCGGGAACCTAAGCCACCTGAACCAGTTTTAGATATACCGTTCCTGAATGTTGTATCACAATCTTCTTATACTCCGACGTTTTGGATTGCTAAAGCCCAAGGTATCCGTGCAGGTCCTACTGCTTACCTCTGAATCTTCGTTTTTTTACAAATTTTCGAAATAAATAACTATTTGCTGGCTGCGAGATAACGGCCTTATCTGAGATGTAATTGATTATGCTGATTAAATTATTAACAAAGGTTTTTGGTAGTCGTAATGACCGTACACTGCGTCGTATGCGTAAAGTTGTTGATGTCATCAACCGCATGGAGCCAGAGTTTGAAAAATTGTCTGATGATGAATTGAAGGGTAAAACAGTCGAATTCCGTGCCCGTTTGGAAAAAGGCGAATCGCTGGAAAATCTGTTACCTGAAGCGTTTGCAACAGTACGTGAAGCAAGTAAGCGCGTGTTTGCTATGCGTCATTTCGACGTTCAGTTACTGGGTGGTATGGTTCTGAATGAACGTTGCATTGCGGAGATGCGCACTGGTGAAGGTAAAACACTGACAGCGACTTTGCCTGCTTATTTGAATGCATTAACTGGGCATGGTGTTCACGTAGTCACAGTGAATGATTATCTGGCGCAGCGTGATGCCGAAAATAACCGCCCATTGTTTGAATTTCTGGGATTGAGTGTTGGTATTAACCTGCCAGGTATGCCGGCACCCGTTAAACGCCAGGCATATGCTGCGGATATTACCTATGGTACTAACAACGAATATGGCTTTGACTATCTTCGTGACAACATGGCATTTAGCCCGGAAGAGCGTGTTCAGCGTAAGCTACATTACGCGCTAGTGGATGAAGTTGACTCCATTCTGATTGACGAAGCGCGGACGCCATTGATTATCTCTGGCCCTGCTGAAGATAGTTCTGAGTTTTATATCAAAGTCAATAAGTTGATCCCTAAATTGATTCGTCAGGAAAAAGAGGATTCAGAGACTTTCCAGGGAGAAGGCCATTTTTCTGTCGACGAAAAGTCCCGTCAGGCTAACTTGACGGAACGCGGTTTAGTTTTGATTGAACAATTACTGGCAGAAGCCAACTTGATGGAAGAAGGTGAATCCCTATATTCGCCAACCAATATCATGTTAATGCACCATGTTACAGCCGCACTACGTGCCCATGTGCTGTTTACCCGTGATGTTGACTATATCGTGAAAGATGGTGAAGTCATTATTGTTGATGAGCATACGGGCCGTACTATGCAGGGGCGTCGCTGGTCTGATGGATTGCATCAGGCTGTTGAAGCTAAAGAGGGTGTAGAAATTCAGAATGAAAACCAAACGTTAGCTTCAATTACCTTCCAAAACTACTTCCGGTTGTATGAAAAACTGGCGGGTATGACCGGTACGGCAGATACAGAAGCGTTTGAGTTTAGCTCTATTTATAAGCTTGATACCATTGTGGTTCCGACAAACCGTCCAATGATCCGTAATGATTTGCCAGATCTGGTTTATATGACCGAAGCTGAAAAAATTGAAGCTATCATTGAAGATATCCGAGAACGTACCAGCAAGGGGCAACCTGTATTGGTGGGAACTATTTCTATTGAAAAATCTGAACTGGTTTCCCGTGAACTGACTAACGCGGGTATCGAGCACAACGTACTTAACGCCAAATTTCATGCAATGGAAGCGGACATTATTGCTCAGGCTGGTCAAGCGAGTACGGTAACCATTGCAACTAATATGGCGGGTCGTGGTACAGATATTGTGCTAGGCGGTAGTTGGCAGGCAGAAATTGCTAAACTGACAGAGTCCACAGAAGCTCAGATTGAAGAGATTAAAGCCGCATGGCAGGAGCGTCATGACATGGTTCTGGCGGCGGGTGGTTTGCATATTATCGGTACGGAGCGTCATGAGTCTCGTCGTATTGATAATCAGTTACGCGGGCGTTCCGGGCGTCAAGGGGATGCGGGATCATCCCGTTTCTATTTATCAATGGAAGACTCACTGATGCGTATTTTTGCCTCTGATCGTGTCACTGGCATGATGCGTAAACTGGGTATGAAACCGGGTGAGGCGATTGAACATCCGTGGGTAACTAAAGCCATTGCTAATGCTCAGCGTAAAGTGGAGAGCCGTAACTTCGATATACGTAAGCAATTGTTAGAATACGATGATGTTGCTAACGATCAGCGCCGTGCTATTTATACTCAGCGTAACGACTTACTGGATGTGAGTGATGTTAGTGAAACCATTGGTAGCATTCGTGAAGATGTATTTAAAGCAACCATCGATGCTTATATTCCCCCTCAATCTCTGGAAGAGATGTGGGATGTGGAAGGTTTGCAGCAACGTTTAGTGACTGATTTCGATTTAGAGTTGCCGATCAAAGAGTGGTTGGATAAAGAGCCTGAGTTACACGAAGAGACGTTGCGTGAGCGTATCCTTGAACAGGCTGTTGAAGTCTATAGACGTAAAGAAGAGATTGTTGGCATTGAAATGATGCGTAATTTCGAAAAAGGTATCATGTTACAGACTCTGGATATGTTGTGGAAAGAGCATCTGGCAGCAATGGATTACCTACGTCAGGGGATCCATCTCCGTGGTTATGCTCAGAAAGATCCAAAACAGGAATATAAACGTGAATCTTTCGCTATGTTTGCAAACATGCTGGAATCGCTGAAATATGAAGTGATTAGTACATTGAGCAAAGTTCAAGTGAGATTGCCGGAAGAAGTAGAGGCATTGGAGCAGCAGCGCCGGGCGGAAGCTGAACGCTTGGCAAGGCAACAGCAATTAAGCCATGAGGTTGAAAAAGGCGCATTGATGTCTACAACAGAAGCTCAGATTGCCAGTGGAGCTCGTAAAGTAGGCCGTAATGATCCTTGTCCTTGTGGATCGGGTAGAAAATATAAACATTGCCACGGGCGCTTGCAGTAACAATGAAAAGGCGGGAAACCGCCTTTTTACTGTTAGTTTTAAGTGAGCAACGTTGGATATAGCATTTGGTTGTTGAGCAATCAAAAAGAATAGATGAAGAAGTAAGGGTAATATGGAAAAGAAACACCTGCATATAGCCGCTGGGATTATCAGAAATACGCAACATGAAATTTTTATTACTCAGCGTCATGCTGATGTCCATATGGGTGGTTTCTGGGAATTCCCTGGTGGGAAAGTTGAGAAAGAAGAAACGCCTGAACAGGCTTTAATACGTGAGTTACAGGAAGAAATTGGTATTACAGTTACTCATTATGAGCTGGTAAAAACGGTTGAACATGATTTTCCTGACAGGTTGATTACCCTGTATTTCTTCTTGGTGGATGAATGGGAAAATGAACCTTTCGGTAAAGAAGAGCAACTTTCTCGGTGGGTATTACAGAAAGATTTAATTGCTGATGAATTCCCGCCTGCTAATCGTAGCATTGTTGCATTACTTACCGCTTGAGTTGTCAATAGCCGCATTATTAATAACGCGGCTATTTATTATTGCTCAGGTTGTCCACTCCAATCATCACTATCGGAGTTTTCATTTTGGCTTGGTATCCGTTTCTCTTCATTTGCCCACTGGCCTAAGTCAATTAATTGACAGCGTTTACTGCAAAATGGGCGATATGGGCTTATTTTTCCCCAAACCACAGTCTTACCACATGTTGGACATTCAATCGTGAGTAATTCAGACATAATAATTTTCCTGATAATTAGTTCGTAATATTAACAGCATGCCAATTCAAATGGTAAATGAGTTGGCACGGAGCCTTTTTCACTATCTAATGGTAAAAAACGGATAGCAAAGCGGGTCTTATGACCGGAAATTTGGGGAAACAATAAAGGTGTTAATGGCAAACGTAATCTTAGTAAATCTGCGCCTTCTGCTGTATTCTGATGGAAACCGTTTTTACTGATTTCTGAACGAAAAATAGCAGATTGGCGGATGAGTTCTAAAATACTTTCCAGGGCTTGTTGGAGAGGTAGCAAACTATCAATCCAGAATGCGACCATTTTATCTCTTTCTGATTGTGGTAAGTGAAGCCATAGATGTAGGGTGGGTAGATCAAAACCACAGCAGCCACTGGGAATACTGAGACGCTGGCGCACCAGGCTGATAATTTTATCTTCTTTAAGGGATTGCCCCAGCCGTGGAGCTTTACTTAATGCGATAGCTCGCTCTTTCAATTTTAATCTGAAGCTATTGACGATATTAATATCAACATCGGGTATTTCAGCCCATTGTTTTAATTTTGCCTGTTGGCGTTCTAATTCTTTTAGCAATTCAGAACGTACTTCCCCACGTTCTAGTACTTCAAGTAGCTCAGTCACAGTGCGGAAGAAGGCGAGGCTGCTTGCTAGTGAGTCTAGATGGCGTTGACTGGTGAGTTGTTGCAGAGAAGATTCAATTCTCAACCATGCCCGCATTTTTTCATTCAGAGGGTGTTCAAAAATGATTGTAGAAGTTGTGTCACTTATCATGATTATCCTGCTTGGCTGATCCAGCTAACTTTAAATATTGTTGATGTAGTTCGGCAACACGAGGAGCAATTGCCTGTACGTTATCATGATTTGAGATAATGTCATCGGCATAAGCCAGCCTCTCGCTACGGGATGCCTGGGCAGCTAAAATATTTTCAACCTGTTGGTTGCTAATGCCATCACGAGTGGCTACCCGGCTGATTTGTAATTCAGGTGAAACGTCAACGACTAAAATCCGATCTGCCAAATGCCTTAAATTATTTTCGACTAATAATGGAATAACCCAAATAACATAAGGTGCCGTTATCTGTTCTAATTGCCGTCGGGTTTCTTGATGTATTAGAGGGTGAAGAAGTTGATTAACCCACTGTTTTTTTTGATTGTTTGTGAATATTTTCTGGCGTAACAGTGCTCGGTTAAGGTTACCATCGGGTGTCAATATGTCATGACCAAAGTGTTCTGAAATGGTTTGTAAGGCAGGTGTTCCAGGAGCAACGACTTCTCTGGCAATAATATCTGCGTCAACAAGAGGAACACCAAGCGCTGCAAAAGCATTGGCGATGGTGGTTTTACCGCTGCCAATCCCACCTGTGAGTGCAATAATATAAGTCATCCTATCCCTTAATATTACTTGATACTATTTCGGGATTGTAACCGAAAGGGGGCAGATGACCTAGAGACAAAGCGACAGAATCATTTTTGCTTTAGGTGAGTCTTTAGGTGAGTATTGTACCCAGTTGAAAAATGGGTAAATACATTGCGAGCAATAGCGTACCGACAATAATTGCTATTATGACTATAAGTATTGGTTCTAGTAACTGGGTCATATTATCAGAAATCTCCAATGCTTGTTGTTGGTACCAATTAGCGAGATTGCCTAATAATAGCTCCAGATTGCCAGATTCTTCACCAACACTGACAAACTGCTGACACAGAGCAGGAAAACAAGATTGTTGTTTCAGTGTTTCGCTCATTGGTACCCCTTGATTAATTTGAGCTCGTAAGAATTTAGTCGCTTGCAGAAATACCGGATGATTTATTGATGCAATAGCACTGTCTAACCCTGCGGTGAGTGTTAGGCCGGCTTTTTGTGTCATAAACAGAATATGGAAAAGTTGTCCTAATTGCTGACAACTAATTAATTTTGCAATAACGGGTAAACGTAACATTAGATTTTTTTCACGAGTAATCCATATTGTATGGCGTTGACGTAATTGTAGATAAAATAGAAACAGTATAATTAATCCAATAACACCATAGCCACCATATTGAATCAGCCAGTTGGAAGTGATTAATAAACTGCGGGTGAGCAGAGGAAGCTGTGCATCAAATGAATGATAAATATGTTCAAATTCAGGTAAAACAAAAATAAGCATCAATAAAATAATGATGCTGGCAACAATGGTAATAATCAGAGGATAACGCAGTGCTTTTGCTATTTTCTTCTGTAACTTATCTTGTTGCTCCTGTTGTTTAACCAATAATTGACAGCAGACTTCTAATTGCCCGGTTAATTCACCAACAGAAATAAGTTGACAAAATAAAGGTGGGAATAGAAATGGATAATTTTTTAATGAGGAGGAAAATGATTCTCCACGGGTAATTTTCTTGCTAATATCTAATAATACACAGTGCCATAATGGATGAGCACATTCTCGAATAAGAATGTTGAGGCAATTCAGTAATGGCATTCCTGATGATAATAGTGTTGCCAATTGACGAATGAAATTCAAACGGTAGGCAATTTGTTGTTGATGATAAAATATCAATTTTTCACATTTTATATTATAAGGTTGCAATCCAGAATGAATAAGCTGATGATATAAAACTTTCCTGTTATCACATAGTGATTTCCCTTTTGATATTTCGCCTTTGTTGTTCACTGCTTGCCAATTATAAAGATAATGGATTTTCATTACTATTCCTGACCTGTGACTTGATAAATTTCTTCTAATGTCGTGATACCTTGTTCCACTAATAAAATACCGGATGAAAGTAAAGTGTCTTTTCTTTGAGCCATAATGGTTTTTTGCACATTTTTAGGATTCTGTTCTGATAATATTTGTTGAATATCATAAGTTATTTCTAAGAATTCATAAATAGCCGTTCGGCCATAATAACCGGAGAAACAATGCTCACAACCAACTGCTAACCATTGCTTAATGAATAGAGAATTATTTTCAATATTAATAATGGTTTCTTCTGTTTGTTGCTTGCGGCAATGAAGACATAATTTTCTGACAAGTCGTTGGGCGATAATTAATTTGATACAAGAAGCAGCCATATAACCTGAAATACCCAGATTTTGTAGGCGCGATAATGTATCTATGGTTGAATTAGTATGCAATGTGGAAAGAACCAAATGACCTGTTTGTGCCGCTTTTACTGAAATTTCGGCTGTTTCGCCATCACGTATTTCTCCTACCATAATGACATCAGGATCTTGGCGCAATAGTGCCCGTAATACTTTGGCAAAATTGAGCTCGATTTTGCTATTAGTTTGTGTCTGATTAATGCCATTCAGTGGGATCTCGACGGGATCTTCTACACTACAAATATTCTTTTTATTCTGATCCAGATATTGTAAGCAGCTATATAAAGTTACGGTTTTCCCACTACCCGTTGGACCAGTCACTAAAATCATTCCTTGTGGTAATGCGAGTTTTTGTCGGAGCTGATTTAATAATGGGTCAGGAATACCTAATTGATCTAACGATAATTGCTGCATTGTATTTAATATTCTAAGCACAACTTTTTCTCCGTGTATGGTTGGCAAAGTTGCCATACGGATAGCATAGTTGTGTCGGGTGTCAGACCAATCAAATTGTCCATCTTGAGGTAACCGTTTTTCAGCAATATTCAATTTCGCCATTATTTTAAGGCGTGCGGCAATGCTTGCATTCATTTGATGAGATGGCGAAGACAAGAGGTGTAATGCGCCATCAACCCGGATACGGATACGATAACCCTGTTGGAAGGGTTCAAAATGAATATCGGATGCACGCCGTTGAATTGCAGTTAATAAAGTTTGATTAATAAGTTGAATGACGGGGGCATCATTTTCATCTGTATTGATATCAGCTTTAAGTGGTAATAGAGAGGATTCTTCCTCTGGTGCATGACTCAGTGAAATATTTTGATGTAATACTGATTCGATCCTTGCCAGTGGCCAAATTTCTACATTAACAATACATCCGGAAATAAAGCGTAATGCTGATAATAAATCATCATTGGGTAATTCGCTGCTGGCAATTGTTATCGTATTATCATCTTTTTTTATCACAACAGATTGGTGGCGTTGACAAATATCATGAATTTCTTTTTCCATTAATGTATTTTCCGTTGCTGAAAGTGAGTTCATTGTTGTTTCCTGGGTAAATGTGTATTGATAAGAGTAATGAATTAAAATTCAAATATTTCCTGACAACGACTTTTTAATGAATTGTTTGTCGATTCACATTTAATATTCCATTTAATTATACCTGTTTGTGTATTTTGTGTCGGCTTTAATGTAACGCTGAGGTTTTTAAGACTCTGTTTACCGTTAATGGTAACTTCCCCATTTTTAACTGAAATGTTATCGATATATCTGCTGTTATGTTCTTTTGGAATTGACACTGCTCCTGCATTGCAACCATTGAAATCTTCAGTTTCAAAACCGCAAAGTTCTATCCCTGATTTATAAGGTACAATATTTTGTAGTATATCTGTTAAAGCGGCTTTCTGGATATATCCTTGATAACTAGGAATACCAATGGCACTTAAGATGGAAATGATAGCAATAGCAACCATGATCTCCATTAAAGTAAATCCTTGTTGTTTCATATTTTTTCTCCGTGTTGTGGTATTGCGATATAGAGAATGAAGGAAAGAGAAAAAAATGAAATAGGATATATGAAGGTTATGGAATTGACTCGAAAAAGAATTTTTGGATTGCAAGGTTTGCAAAAATATTTACGGTGGTGTTCGCAAATTTGCTAGTTACTCATTGCTGATTTACACCACCATCAATATTATTATTGCTAATTAAAGCGCATGGAGAGATCTAATGCTCTAATATGTTTGGTGAGTGCTCCAACAGAAATAAAATCGATGCCTGTTTCAGCATAGCTGCGCAAAGTATCCAGGGTGATATTACCGGATACTTCTAAAGCGACTTTACCTGATGTGATAGCGACGGCTTCTTTCATCATTGGAATAGTAAAATTATCTAGCATAATAATATCAACATTAGCTTTGAGTGCCAGAATGAGTTCATCTAGCGTTTCTACTTCGACTTCAACAGGGACATTAGGGTGAGAATAACGAGCTTTATCTACTGCCTGTTTAATAGAGCCATTGGCAATAATATGGTTTTCTTTAATAAGGAAAGCATCAAATAATCCGAGGCGGTGATTATTACCACCTCCACAAAGTACAGCATATTTTAAGGCGGTGCGTAATCCTGGTAGCGTTTTGCGTGTATCAAGTAATTGAGTTTTTAAACCGGTAAGACAGTGAACATAATGACGGACTTCCGTTGCAACGCCAGAGAGAGTTTGAATAAAGTTAAGGGCGGTGCGTTCACCGGTCAGTAATATCTGTGCTGGGCCTCGTAATATGCAAAGTTTTTGGTTAGCTGTAATCGCATCACTATCTTTGACTAACCATTCAATGGAGATTTGGTCGCCTAATTGAGTAAAAACTTCATTCAACCATTGTTGTCCACAGAAAATGCCATCTTCCCGAGTGATAATGACAGCGGTGGCTTGTTTATCTGCGGGAATTAATTGGCCGGTAATATCAGAGGTGAAATTTGTATTTCCGCCCAGATCTTCTTTTAGTGCGAGGGTTACACTGGCAGGAATGTCGTTCTGCAAGTGTTCCATAAGAACTGCACGGCGCTGATCTACATTGTAATTTTGTTTTGTCATTAAAAAGCTCCAGAGGTGATAACAATATTGATGGTCTTAACATGCTACCCTGTTGTGTAGTGAACAACTACTATCTTGGTTTTATCATCTAGATTAAGGAAAAGAAAAAATGTGGTTGCATGATGAATTGAGTTAGAAAAATTCTTTCACACGATTTGTGCCCACAGGTGAGCAACTGTTTTATTGGTTATTCATCGTATTAGTTTGTCTCCGGGAAAGCTTTGTTGTACTGACACAATGGCTTATAGGTAGACCCGGATATATACCCTATGGATTTCAAGATGCATCGCGGCGGCAAGGGAGCGAATCCCCGGGAGCATAGATAACTATGTGACCGGGGTGAGTGAGTGCAGCCAACAAAGAGGTAACTTGAAAGATGACGGGTATAGGAAGGGCTGGATATAAAAGAGCATATCACTGGCTATAATGATGTTGTTCTGGGAAGAAAAATTGATCTGGGACTTTATTTCGATTGGACACATTACCAGCAATTGTTACAGGAGCAGAAAGAATGACTCTCTTTATACTGTTGTTAGTGTTGGCGTGGGAACGAGTTTTTAAAATGGGTGACCATTGGCAATTGGAGCACCGTCTTGAGCCATTATTTACCGGTATGAAATCCTTTTCGTTATGGAAAAGTCTTTTGATGACGTTAGCAGTCATGCTGATAACATGGTTACTGATTGAAATATTAAATGATTTTATGTTCGGTGTTCTTGAACTGGTGTTATGGGTGTTCATTTGTTTGCTGTGCATTGGAGCGGGGCGCTTACGGCATGACTATCGTGAATATTTTCGTACTGTTCATCAGGATGATAGGGAACAACAAAGGGAATATCTTACGCGTCTCGTAATTATTCATGGTTTACCCTCTGATGCCAGCAAAGAGAATATGTTGCGAGAGATACAAAATGCGTTGTTATGGATAAATTTTCGCTATTATCTGGCGCCGATTTTTTGGTTGATTGTAGCGGGTAAATTAGGTCCGGTTGTTTTGATGGGATATGGCTTTTTGAGAGCTTATCAGGGATGGTTAGCGCAATATGGTACTTCGGTTCAGCGTGCGCAATCTGGTGTTGATAGCTTGTTGCATTGGTTGGATTGGGTTCCTGCTCGTCTGGCGGGTGTTGCCTATGCTTTATTAGGGCATGGTGAACGGGCTTTACCGGCGTGGGTTGCTTCTCTTAGTGATTTAAGAACTTCACAATATAAAGTGCTCTGTCAGCTTGCTCAGTTTTCATTAAGTCGCGAGCCTCATCTTGATTCAATTCAAACGCCTGTTGCAGCGGTGATATTGGCGAAAAAGGTGACTTTTTCTATCATTGTTGTCGTTGCTTTACTGACGATTTATGGGGCATTGGTTTGATTCGTTGTCTTAATGACTCTGATTTGTCGAAGTTTCATCAAATTAATCACTCTATACCCTATGGATTTCAAGATGCATCGCGACGGCAAAGGAGCGAATCCCCGGGAGCATAGATAACTATGTGACCGGGGTGAGCGAGTGCAGCCAACAAAGAGGCAACTTGAAAGATGACGGGTATATAAGGAGTCATTTAACTTATCTAGGGTTGTCGGCTAGCTTGTTGCAGCGCCGGTAGGCGCTGCAACAAGCAGATTATTGACAAAGTGCTGGTTTTTTATCCGGCATTTTGTTTTAATTAAGTTCCGTTCACTCAACGGAGCTTGCCACCATGTTAAGACCCCCCCCTCTCCAGACTTTCCCGCCAGAAACGCTCTCGCTTGACGAGCTGGTCCCTAAAAATCATTTGGTCCGTCAAGTCGATGCTGCCATTGATTTCGAATTTATCCGCGA
>NZ_JBHFKT010000033.1:0-56555 GCF_042879335.1 Photorhabdus sp. RM96S
TTTTTTTAAAGCAGAACGAGGCGGTATCATGACAGCGCTACCTTGCAGAGATGTACTGTGCCTACATTTTACTCAATTTTGTGGCTGTGAAAAGTTTTTAGAGGTTCCCATTATTGAACCATTTTAATGTGTAATTAATTGACCGTCAGAATGGGTAGCATGAAATGTGATCAGTGTTGGGTTTTTTAATCCTGATAATGGGGAATCTGTTATATTAAATGTCGGCAAATCGCGATAAGGATGGAGATATTGTTCCCTTACGCCAGCCATGAGGCTTTCAGTTTTCGCGTGATAGGGAATTGCTGGATTAGAATCATTGTGTCTGAAATTAGTGTAGAATGCTCGGCCACGGATTAGAATGTATGAGCTATTTTCTAGCATTCTATGCTATCAAATGTATTAAAATCAGTTTGTTATGATTGAATTCTGTCATAACGTATTGATTGATATATAACACGACGCCTGTGAAGGCGACAACAGAGGTTGCTCAATGAGCGGTAAGACACAGAAATCTGAAAAGTTACAGAAAATTCTCGCGCGTTCCGGTCACGGTTCCCGCCGCGAAATAGAAGGTTATATTCAACAGGGGCGCGTCAGTGTTGACGGTAAGATTGCAACTTTAGGTGATCGCCTTGAAGTTCAGCCCGCCACAAAAATCCGCCTCGATGGTCGGGTATTAAATATCAAAGAATTACAAAAAGCGGTTTGCCGTGTTTTGGCTTATTACAAACCAGAGGGTGAGCTTTGTACTCGTCATGATCCAGAGGGGCGGCCAACAGTTTTTGATCGTCTTCCTAAATTGCTAGGTTCCCGCTGGATAGCGGTTGGGCGTCTGGATGTGAATACCTGTGGTTTATTGTTATTTACCACGGATGGCGAACTGGCTAATCGCTTGATGCATCCAAGCCGTGAAGTTGAACGCGAATATGCTGTCCGTGTCTTTGGTGAAGTTGATGATGCCAAATTGAAACAACTGGCTAAAGGGATTCAACTGGAAGATGGTCCAGCTTCATTCCGTACTATCGCGTTTAAGGGGGGGGAGGGGATGAATCAATGGTATAACGTCACGCTGACAGAAGGACGTAACCGTGAAGTTCGTCGTCTTTGGGAAGCAGTTGGTGTACAGGTGAGCCGTCTTATTCGTGTGCGTTATGGGGATATTAGTTTGCCAAAAGGCTTACCACGCGGGGGATGGACGGAACTGGGTCTGGAGCAGACTAACTATTTACGCCAATTAGTGGATTTGAATGAAGAGACGGTTTCTAAAGTGGCCGTTGGGCGTGATCAACGCCGTCTTAAAGCTAACCAAATCCGCCGAGCGGTTAAACGCCATGCTCAAGTCGCATCGCGTCCATCGGCAGGCAAACGTCCGGGCAGTTCACGCCAGAACGCGGGGCGTACAACCGCACCAAAAGGTCGTTAAGTTTTCTGGGTCTCGTGTGTTATAACGGGGCCTTTTTTACCAATCGATCCCTTTTTGTGCCTTAATGCCGGCGTCAAAGGCATGTTTTACCGGGCGCATCTCTGTCACGGTATCTGCCATTTCCAATAATTCACGATGACAACCGCGGCCGGTGATAATAACGGATTGGTGTTCCGGTCGGTGGTTGAGCGCAGTAATAACTTCTTCCAGAGGAAGATAGCCATAACTCACCATATAAGTCAGTTCATCCAAGACAACTAGATCCAAATCGGGATCAGATAACATCTCTAACGCATAGCGCCATACCTGATGGCAGGCTACAGTATCCGTTTCCCGGCTTTGAGTTTCCCAGGTGAAACCTGTTGCCATAACATGAAAATTCACCCCATGCTGTTCCAGCAGATTTTTCTCGCCATTCTCCCATTTCCCCTTGATAAACTGGATCACACCGGCGCGAAATCCATGACCTATCGCTCGGGTCACGGTGCCAAATGCCGCAGTGGTTTTGCCTTTACCATTGCCGGTAAAAACGATGAGAATACCCCGTTCTAATTGGGCGGCTTCAATACGGAAATCCACTTTTTCTTTTAGGCGTTGTTGCCTTTTTTGATGTTGGTTGTCATTGATTGTCATTATTCGGCTGGTCCTGCTTTGCGTCCGGGTTGGGCATCAAAACTGATGCCTGTTTTATGCAGACTATCGCTGCCCATAAGATAAAGATACAGTGGCATAATATCTGCCGGTGTTTTCAGTTTAGCAGAATTTTCGTTAGGGAATGCGCGGGCGCGCATATTTGTGCGTGTACCGCCGGGATTAATACAGTTAACGCGTAGAGAAGTGTGTTTATATTCTGCTGCTAAAACTTGCATCATGCCTTCGGTTGCAAATTTAGAGGCAGAATAGGCTCCCCAACCACAACGACCTTCACGGCCAACGCTCGAACTGGTAAAGATTAATGATCCGTCAGGTGACTTCAATAATAGCGGCAATAAGGCTTGTGTTAACATAAAGGTCGCATTGACGTTGACTTGCATAACATCATGCCATAATTGGACGGGTTGCTCTGCCATCGGCGCGACAGCTCCCAGTAAACCGGCATTATGCAATACGCCATCCAGATGCGGATAATGTTGCGCTAAATCGCCAGCGAATGCCTGACACTCTTCGGCTGTGGCGGTAAGCAGATCCATGGTGTAAACAGTTGCAGGGGCACCACCTGCTTGTTCAATCTCTTTTTGGACAGTTTCCAGTTTGTGTGTTGTTCTGCCAAGTAAGATCACTTGTGCACCGTAACGGGCGTAAGTCAAAGCCGCTTCACGGCCAATACCCTCTCCAGCACCTGTCACCAAAATAATACGTTGTTGTAGGAGGTCATGTTTTGGTTGGTAATGTAACATTTGAAGATTTCCTGTTGTTGACGGCGCGATTTGTTACCGTCGGAGGCCGTTCGGGCTATCAAAACAGAAAGTGATATATTGAGTCAAATTTGCCAAGGTTGATTGCTCAGGAGATAAACGGAGCATAGTGCTGTGTTGGTAGTTATTTGTCTTTAGCTAATGTATAATTTTTCTTCGTCGGAGACTGAGTATTTAATCCAATTTCATACCGGAGTGATTATGATGCCAATACAAACAGAAAGAGCAGCCCTTCTAATTTAATCAATTTGTTAAATTTTACATTAGAAGGGGAAAACATGAATTACTCAAAGGTTGATATAGATCTCTGGGATAGAAAAGAGCATTTCTTGCATTACCGTAATGTCGCGCAATGCGGATTTAGTCTAACAGCAAAAATTGATATTACCCATTTGTTATCTTCGTTGGTAGAAAAACAATATAAATTCTATCCAACCATGATTTATTTAATATCAAAAGTTGTGAACTCTTATTCTGAGTTCAGAATGGCTATAAAAGATGAAGAATTAATTATACCCTATGGATTTCAAGTTGCATCGCGACGGCAAGGGAACGAATCCCCGGGAGCATAGATAACTATGTGACCGGGGTGAGTGAGCGCAGCCAACAAAGAGGCAGCTTGAAAGATGACGGGTATATATGGGATGGTGTAAATCCTGCGTATACAATCTTTCACAAGGAAACAGAAACATTCTCAGCGATTTGGACTGAGTTCAATTCTGATCTGTCCGAGTTTATGAAAAATTATTCTGATGATTATGAAACCTATAAAGATGATCTTTGCTTTTTTTCTAAACCAGAACTACCTGAAAATCACTTTCACATATCATCAGTGCCGTGGGTAAGTTTTGATGGATTTAACTTGAACATGGCGAGTTTTACCGATTATTTTCCACCCATATTTACCATGGGAAAATTTTACCAAAATGGAAATCAAACTCAGTTGCCTTTGGCAATTCAGGTGCATCATGCTACTTGTGACGGCTTCCATGTGGGACGTGTTATTAATAACTTACAAGAGCTATGTAACGATTTTATTTAGTTAAAGCCTTAAAGCTAACCTGAATTATTTATGGCTTCAATATAAGGTTGTATCGGAAATATGCTAATAGCCATCAGTTAACACTGGTGGTTTTCACGATTGAAGTTGGTCGGGATCATGATTACGATTGGACTATTGCTGTACAAGCGGCTGGTTGTTAAATTTGTTGAACTAGAGGTTCATGTCACTTCATTATGAAACACATTGAGTCTGTTGTTAAAATTTTCATTGATAATTACAAACTAACGACTACCCATTAAATTATTATATAATAGGGATAGCGATCTAACTGTATTGTAAGGGCAGCATAATGATGGGGACTGTTTGGCCATTATTCTTTACTCATAGCGATAGCAGTTTACTTTTCCATTGTTCAATAATTTCTCTCTTTTCTTTCAGATAGTGGTAGCGATCAGGCAGTTATAACAGTCAGAATGCTTGGTTGAAACGCCGGGTTTTTGTGATTCTGCAATCTAATTGCTCATTTTTGCACTAGTCCCCCATTTCTCCATCTTAATGGTGTAGAATTAGCTACTGAGACCGATATACTGGACGTTTTTATTTGTACATATTCGTATTTATTGAATACGAATTAATTATAATATATTGTTTTTAAGTGAAAAAAATCAAATACATTTATTTGGTAAATGTCTAAGAAACAAAAGGTGGATTTTGTGGAATACTTATCTCTTTACGGGTTGTTTTTAGCCAAAGTAGTTACGCTGGTGTTGGCGATTATTGCTCTGGCAATATTGGGTATCGGCATAGGAATGCGGAAATCTTCGCTAAAAGGAGAATTGAAACTCGTCGATCTCGGTGAGTCATATCGGGATAAACAGCGTCAAATGCAGCGGGCGCGCATGACAGAAGCGGAAGGGAAAATCTGGCAGAAAGCGTTTAATAAGCAACAAAAGCTCGAATCCAAGCAGAAGAAGAGTGACGCTAAGGCAGGTCATAAAGGGTTACAGAAACCTTGTCTTTATGTGCTGGATTTTAAAGGGAGTATGGATGCACATGAAGTCGATTCATTACGTGAAGAGATTAGCGCAATTCTGGCCGTGGCAGATGCAAAAGATGAAGTGTTGTTACGTCTGGAAAGTCCTGGAGGCATGGTGCATGGCTATGGATTGGCAGCCTCTCAGCTTGCTCGTTTGCGTCAGAAAGGGATTCGCTTGACTATCGTCGTAGATAAAGTTGCTGCCAGTGGGGGCTATATGATGGCTTGTGTTGCTGATCGTGTAGTTGCTGCACCCTTTGCCATTATTGGTTCTATTGGCGTGGTCGCTCAGATTCCGAACATTCATAAGTTATTGAAGAAAAATGATATTGATGTGGAACTCCATACGGCTGGTGAATATAAACGTACACTGACTGTGTTGGGAGAAAATACAGAGCAGGGCCGGAAAAAGTTTCAGGAAGATCTGAATCAGACTCACGAACTATTCAAATCGTTTATTCATACACATCGCCCATCACTTGATGTGGAAAGTGTGGCGACAGGCGAATACTGGTACGGCTCACAGGCGAAAGAGAAGGGATTGATTGACGAAATTGGTGTCAGCGATGATCTGTTGATTGCTCAAATAGATAACTGTGAAGTTATTGGTGTCAGTTATACACGCCGTAAACGCATGGTAGAGCGTTTCACCGGTAATGCAATGGAAAGTATTGATAAACTATTATTGCGCTGGTGGCAAAGAGGGGAGAAGCCTCTGCTTTAATTAAAGTTCCGCTATTTTGAATCAATTATCTTGGCGTACCCCAAGGCGTTCTATTTCGACGTTCAGGGGTGCCCTGATATATTGCTTAATTGTAATGTGCTAATTGAACAGAGCGACGCTTATTCTCATGATGTTATTCCCCTGAAAAGCCAGGTATTTTGGCCCTGTTAAAATATTACAGGTGTTACATAATTTGCTTTACATCCCCCTTCCTGCTTGTGATGAGCCGCAGGCTTTTCTACACCAATAGTTGATACTCTGGCTTTGCGTTTATGTGTTCTGCTTGGCTGATTTTCAAACAAATACAAGTCACTTTTGCACAACGTTATTGTGCGTCTTTAAACGCATTATGAAAATCCCCGAAGAATGGCAACTTACAATAATATTCATAAGGAAATAAAGTATTATGGCTATTTCACAATACGATATTCATACCAGTCATGCTGTCATCTCTGTTGCTGATACGGGAGGTGATGAGTTACCGGTCCTCCTTATACACGGTAATTCGAGTTCCAAAGATGTTTTTCGCCATCAAATTAACTGTTTTGGTGACGAATACCGGATTTTAGCTATTGATTTACCAGGGCACGGTTCTTCATCAAATGCAGTGGACCCTCGCCGGACCTATTCGATACCTGGTTATGCTCTTTGCATCATCGAAGTACTGGAAAAATTAGGCGTCGATAAAGTTGCTGTTTTCGGATGGTCACTGGGGGGACATATCGGTTTAGAGCTGATCCCGCGATTCCCAGGGATTGTTGGGCTAATGATTTGTGGCACGCCGCCGGTTAGTCCAGGCGCAGAGAATGTTAGTCTTGGATTTAAACCAAGCCGGTTTATGGCTATATCGGGTAAGGCTTCGCTGACAGAAGAGGAGATTACGGATTATACCCTGGCGTTGTATGGAGAAAACGCACTTTGTGAGCCATTTTTGAGATCCGCAGTGGCGCGGACCGATGGTTTAGCCCGGCAGTATATGTCTGAAGCGTCGGTTTCACCGGACGTTATGGATCAACGGTTATTGGTTGAAACAAACCCAACGCCACTGGCTATCGTTAATGGCGCAGAAGATTTATTTGTTAATATTGATTACATTAACGGGATAACCTACAAAAATCTCTGGACTGGTCAGGTGTATAACTTGCTCAACTTGGGACATGGGCCATTCTGGGAAGCACCAGAGCTGTTTAATCGTTTGATGGCGGGTTTTCTCTCTGATCTCACCTTAGAAGTGTAATTAATACTTGTAGTTTACCGTCAGGTTACCGTCAGAGCTGTTTTATACCCGTTATCTTTCAAGTTGCCTCTTTGTTGGCTGCACTCACTCACCCCGGTCACATCGTTATCTATGCTCCCGGGGATTCGCTCCTTTGCCGTCGCTATGCATCTTGAAATCCATAGGGTATATATACCCGGCAGATATATTTTTATATCGTTTTCATCTATCTGCCTATTCGTTGCTCAATAAATTTTTGTTATTAATTTTCGAGATAATATGGTTTCGACAGGGTATGCGTCAGGTGTTTGAACATATTGAAAATAGCAGTACTTTTTACTGTGGGTAAACCATTTTCCATTAGAAAAAATTCACCATTAATACTAATACATTTCCTTTTTGTTTTACGCTACTTATATACATACCATGAATAAAATCTTCACGTTGGCGGATAATATCGCTTGCTTTTTTTAGTCATTGTTCACCTTTAATCGGTGTTGTTCTGTTTCGTCTTTTTCTATCCTTAATCAAAAATAATTTGTTGCGCATCATTTTTTATCAGGTAGAGTGTGAACTTTTCATCATGCAGATGGAAGATTTTGTTTACGGTGATCGCTTCATTCATTTGCATAGAGCATGGGCGGTATCTAAAATACCTTAGATAATTCAATATGTTTCGAGTTTGGGAAAATCAACTGAATAAAAATAAGTTGATATATTGAGAATCTATCGCAATATAAAAAGAGGTTTTAAATACCGTGATATGGCGCAGTGAATTCCACCATCTGAAAAGATAATTAGGTAAAGATAACTATGGGTAAAGCTCTTGTAATAGTGGAGTCCCCGGCAAAGGCCAAAACAATCAACAAATATTTGGGGAGTGACTACGTGGTGAAATCCAGCGTTGGTCATATCCGTGATTTGCCGACCAGTGGCTCAGCCAGCCAAAAGAGTTCGAGCTCATCTACCGATAAGTCTAAGAAGAAGGTTAAAAAAGATGAGAAAGCTGCATTAGTCAACCGTATGGGCGTTGATCCATACCATGGTTGGGAAGCGAATTATCAGATTTTGCCGGGCAAAGAGAAGGTCGTGGCAGAGCTAAAATCACTGGCTGAAAAAGTTGATCATGTTTATCTCGCAACGGATCTTGACCGAGAGGGAGAAGCCATTGCATGGCACTTGCGGGAAGTGATTGGCGGTGATGGCGATCGTTTTAGCCGGGTTGTTTTTAATGAAATCACTAAAAATGCCATCAAACAGGCATTTGATAATCCGGGTGAATTAAATATTCACCGGATAAATGCTCAACAAGCTCGCCGTTTTATGGATCGAGTCGTGGGTTATATGGTTTCTCCGCTACTGTGGAAAAAGGTTGCTAGAGGGCTCTCTGCCGGTCGTGTGCAATCGGTGGCGGTACGCCTTGTAGTAGAAAGAGAGCGTGAAATTAAAGCGTTTGTACCAGTAGAATATTGGCAATTACATGCTGATTTGCTGGCGAAAGGCGAAATTTCACTGCATATGGAAGTGACCCATCAGCAGGGTAAACCGTTTAAGCCAGTTAATAGTGAACAAACTCAAGCCGCCGTCTCTTTACTGGAAAAAGCCCGTTACAAAGTGCTCGATCGTGAAGATCGTCCAACCTCCAGTAAACCGAGTGCGCCGTTTATCACATCTACGTTGCAACAGGCGGCCAGCACGCGTTTAGGGTTTGGTGTTAAAAAGACCATGATGATGGCTCAGCGTTTGTATGAGGCCGGATATATTACTTATATGCGTACTGATTCAACCAATTTGAGTCAGGATGCGCTGGATATGGTTCGTGGTTATATCAGTGATAATTTTGGCGATAAATACCTGCCAAAAGCAGCCAATACTTACAGCAGTAAAGAGAATTCACAGGAAGCGCATGAAGCGATTCGTCCTTCCAGTGTTGATATCATCATGGCAGAGCAACTGAAAGATATGGATGCGGATGCACAGAAGCTGTATCAGCTAATCTGGCGTCAGTTTGTGGCTTGTCAGATGACACCGGCGAAATACGATTCCACAACATTGACGGTACAGGCGGGTGATTTTGAATTGCGTGCCAAAGGTCGTACATTGCGTTTTGATGGCTGGACAAAAGTGATGCCTGTGTTGCGCAAAGGTGATGAAGACCGCACGTTGCCGGTTGTTGAAATGGGTACAGAACTTGATTTGCAACAACTGCTCCCAAGCCAGCACTTCACCAAACCACCGGCACGTTACAGTGAGGCATCCCTGGTTAAAGAGCTGGAGAAACGCAGTATTGGTCGCCCATCCACTTATGCTTCCATTATCTCCACGATTCAGGAGCGTGGTTATGTTCGCGTGGAGAGTCGCCGTTTCTACTCGGAGAAAATGGGAGAAATTGTTACTGATCGTCTGGAAGAAAATTTCAACGAGCTGATGAGTTATGATTTTACTGCGCGAATGGAAGATCAGCTTGATCAGGTTGCAAGTAACAAAGCCGAATGGAAAGGGATTCTGGATGAGTTTTTCACAGATTTTAGTGAACAGCTAGACGTCGCCAATAAAGAGCCGGAAGATGGCGGTATGCGGCCTAATCCGATGGTAATTACCTCTATTGAGTGCCCGACATGTCAGCGCTCTATGGGCATTCGAACAGCGACCACTGGCGTTTTCTTGGGTTGTTCTGGTTATGCGTTATCACCTAAAGAGCGTTGTAAGCAGACGATAAACCTTATCCCTGAAAATGAAATTCTTAATGTCTTAGAAGGGGATGAGGCGGAAACAAACGCATTGCGCGCCCGTCGTCGCTGTAAAAAATGTGGTACAGCGATGGACAGTTACCTTATTGATAGCCAACGTAAGTTACATGTTTGTGGTAATAACCCGGCTTGTGATGGCTACAAAGTGGAAGAGGGTGAATTTCGCATTAAGGGATATGACGGTCCTGTTATCGAATGTGATAAATGTGGCGCTGAAATGCACTTGAAAATGGGGCGTTTCGGTAAATACATGGGCTGCACCAATGAAACTTGTAAAAATACCCGCAAAATCTTGCGCAGTGGGGAAGTCGCGCCGCCAAAAGAGGATCCGGTTCCGTTACCAGAGCTTCCTTGTGAAAAATCTGATGCCTATTTTGTATTGCGTGATGGTGCAGCCGGTGTATTTTTAGCAGCAAATACTTTCCCTAAATCCAGAGAAACCAGAGCGCCGTTGGTAGAAGAGTTAGCTCGCTTTAAAGAGCGTTTGCCGGAGAAATTACGCTATCTGGCTGATGCGCCTGTGGCGGATGCTGAAGGTAATAAAACAGTTATCCGTTTTAGTCGTAAGACTAAACAGCAATATGCTTCTTCAGAGAAAAATGGCAAGGCAACGGGGTGGAGTGTGTTTTATGTTGATGGGAAATGGGTTGAGAAAGACAAAAAGTAACCATTTCTGACAGAATCAACACTCTCTTTTTCTTAGAAAAGGGATTATTTTCTTCTATTAAGCCAACCTTATAGGTTGGCTTTTTTCGCCTATTGGCATTATCTTAAAATATATGAATTAGAATCCGGTTAAACATTCATTATGAATTTTTAATTATTCGTTATATAAATATATAATCGTGTTATAGTGGTTATATGCGACAACAATATTATTTCTATTCGTTATAATAAATAGCAAACAGCAATATCAGTCCAGGTTTCTAAGTCATAATTGTTCACAGCGTTTATTTTGGGATGGTGTTTATATGAAATTGCAACAGCTTCGTTACATCGTGGAGGTGGTAAACCACAACCTCAATGTTTCATCTACGGCAGAAGGACTGTATACCTCTCAACCCGGGATCAGTAAGCAGGTCAGAATGCTTGAAGATGAATTAGGTATTCAGATTTTTTCCCGTAGTGGTAAACACCTGACGCATGTTACTCCCGCAGGTGAAGAGGTTGTCCGAATTTCTCGTGAAGTATTATCTAAGATTGATGCAATACGGTCAGTTGCTAGTGAACATACTTATCCGAATCGTGGTTCGCTATATATTGCTACTACTCATACACAGGCCCGTTATGCATTACCTCCTGTGATTAAAGGCTTTATTGAACGTTATCCTCAGGTCTCTTTACACATGCATCAGGGGTCGCCAACACAAATTGCTGAAGCTGTCAGTAAAGGTAGTGCTGATTTTGCTATTGCAACTGAGGCACTGCATTTATATGAAGATTTGATAATGTTGCCTTGTTACCATTGGAACAGGACGCTGGTGGTCACGTCGAATCACCCGCTGGCAGGTAAAGAGAGTGTTTCAATTGAAGAATTGGCTGAATATCAACTGGTCACTTATACATTTGGTTTTACCGGTCGTTCTGAGTTAGATGTTGCATTCGATAAAGTGGGTTTAAAGCCTAAAATTGTTTTCACTGCGACGGATGCTGATGTCATTAAAACTTATGTCCGGTTAGGATTAGGTGTGGGGGTTATTGCCAACATGGCGGTTGATCCGGTGCAGGATAACGACCTTGTTTGCATTGATATGCGTGATAAATTCAGCTACAGCACAACTAAGATTGGTTTTCGTCGCAGTAGTTTCTTGCGCAGTTACATGTATGATTTTATGTGGCGTTTTGCGCCTCACCTGACGCGTGATGTTATTGATCAGGCAGTTGCTTTACGCTCAAATGAAGATATCGAAGTCATGTTCAAAGATATCAAATTACCAATCGTATAATGAAATAATTAGGGAGCGAATGATTGCTATTGGCTCCCTAATTTTGCTTATCAGATGGGTTCAAACTCACCACTGAAGAAATCATCAGAATCTTCTATTGATATTTTTCTTTGTTTATTGATGAAATTATCAAAACTGGCTTTAATCTCAGGATTTTCGAGCGCCTCATAGTCTAAAACCGATATTAAGGATGAATACTCAAAATCAATATTGATATTTTCATTAGAAGCACAACTTGATAAAAAGTTTGAATTAGTGCTATCAAAATTAACTCGATAGAGTTTTAGTTTCGGAATATATACGGTCTTCTCTCCTACAATCAAGGTATCGATAGCAATCGTTAGTGTCACAGTAGAATAGAAGCCTTTATTTTTCCGTATGCCTAAACGAATCGTTTCCCCTTGCTTGGTAAGAAACTTAGCGAAATCTGGCAGCATATCTGTATTTTCGAATACAACCACATTCATAATGAAATTAAGGAAACTTTGTGAGATGCTTAAACCATTTAATGAATCGGTGTAATTTTTAGATTCAACTTTGCTAGTACCCATTAGAGGTAATTTGTTAACGACTTTAGTCCAAAAGTCCATATCTGTTTTATATTGCTCTCCATACTTTTCCGCGTATTTATTGACATAATTGGTTGCAATGGAGGAGAGTGCAATTAATGTTTGACTTAAGCTATTAGTTTTATCTATGACTTCTGGTTTATCAGATAATTGTTTGGCTATAATGAACTGAACTAAACCATCCTTTTCATTATATTTATTGGTATTTTCTATACTAAAATAAGCATCGTCGATGTGAAAGAACGTATTAGCTTCATTGATTTTTGCGATATGTTCCTGATTATTTGTAATTGCGTTTTTTATATCCATTATTTTTTCCTTGTTTTTTTATTGATAATTTGAATCCAATTGAATTGTTAGCGGGTTAATTCTAGCTGATTATCATTCGATTGTTTACCCGACTAAATTATCAAAATTTATTACTGAAATTCTGATAGATACACTGAATTGATTCATTGTGCGGTAATGGGAAACAAATATTTGCTTATATGTTATGTTTAATTTGTGCCATTATCATTAATGGCTAGGCACTAAGGTAGTTTTGAGTTATGCCAGTATAAGAAGAAGGAGGAGTTATGTCGTTTGATTTAAAAAAAGTTTGTGTTTCAACACTTTCCGCTGCAAGTAAACAATATGATTATTACAGCTTACCACTGGTTGCTAAACATTTGGGTGATATTTCCCGTTTGCCCAAATCACTGAAAGTTCTTCTGGAAAATCTTCTTCGCAATATCGATGGCAATTCTGTTGTTGTTGATGATTTGAAAGCAATTGTTGATTGGCAAAATACTGGTCATGCAGACAGAGAAATTGCTTACCGGCCAGCACGTGTATTAATGCAGGATTTCACCGGGGTGCCTGCCGTTGTTGATTTAGCGGCCATGAGAGAAGCGGTTCAGCGCCTTGGTGGTAATGTTGAACAAGTTAATCCACTATCACCCGTTGATTTGGTTATTGACCATTCAGTTATGGTGGATAAATTTGGCACGGAAAAAGCCTTTGAACAAAATGTTCAATTAGAAATGGAACGTAATTACGAGCGTTATCTCTTTCTGCGTTGGGGGCAAAAAGCTTTTAACCGTTTTCGTGTTGTCCCGCCCGGAACCGGGATTTGCCATCAGGTAAACCTGGAATACCTGGGTAAAACGGTTTGGCATGAAATGCATAACGGACGAGAGTTGGCTTATCCTGATACCTTGGTTGGTACCGATTCTCATACCACCATGATCAATGGTCTCGGTGTTCTAGGATGGGGTGTGGGCGGTATTGAAGCTGAAGCGGCCATGTTAGGACAACCTGTTTCCATGCTTATTCCTGATGTGGTGGGTTTTAAACTTACCGGTAAGTTACGCGAAGGAATTACTGCAACAGACCTTGTATTGACAGTGACTCAGATGCTGCGTGCCCATGGTGTGGTCGGGAAATTTGTTGAATTTTATGGAGATGGGTTAGCTGATTTGCCGCTGGCAGACAGGGCAACCATTGCCAATATGTCACCGGAATATGGTGCAACTTGCGGTTTCTTCCCGGCAGATGATATTACCCTGAGCTATATGCGATTGACAGGGCGTACAGAACAGCAGATTGAGCTGGTAGAAGCTTATTGTAAGATCCAAGGATTATGGCGAAATCCCGGTGATGAACCGGTATTTACCAGTAGTCTTGAACTGGACATGTCGACGGTGGAAGCGAGCCTCGCTGGACCGAAACGTCCACAAGACAGGGTGGCTTTAGCGCGAGTACCTCAAGTATTTCAATCATCCGTTGATCTGGAAATGAATAAACCCGAGGGGAAAGCCATCTCAGCGCCAGTTAATCTGGATAATCAGCAGTATGAGTTAGAAGAGGGGGCTGTTGTCATTGCTGCGATTACTTCTTGTACCAACACATCTAATCCCAGTGTGCTAATGGCCGCGGGGTTATTGGCGAAAAAAGCGGTTGAGAAGGGGCTTAAACGCCAACCGTGGGTGAAAACCTCACTGGCGCCCGGCTCGAAAGTGGTGACAGATTACCTTGAATTGGCGGGCTTGATGCCGTATCTGGAGCAACTGGGCTTCAATCTGGTAGGTTATGGTTGTACAACTTGTATTGGTAACTCTGGGCCACTGCATGAATCTATTGAAATGGCGATTAAGCAAGCTGATCTTACCGTCGGTGCCGTCCTTTCTGGCAACCGAAACTTTGAAGGCCGTATCCATCCTCTGATAAAAACTAACTGGCTAGCGTCGCCGCCGTTAGTCGTGGCCTATGCTTTATCCGGCAACATGAAAAAGGATTTGACTAAAGATCCTCTTGGTCAGGATCAACAAGGCAATGATATCTATTTGAAGGATATCTGGCCTGATAGCAAAGAAATTGCTAAAGCCGTTGATCAAATTAAGGCTGATATGTTTCACAAAGAGTATGCGGAAGTCTTTGATGGTGATGAAATATGGCAGTCGCTGGATGTTGCGAGTTCTGCAACTTATCACTTCCAGCTTGATTCTACTTATATTCGCCACCCACCATTCTTTAGTGATATGACAGCAGAGCCTGAAGCGATAACGGATATTCACGGCGCGAATATATTGGCTATTCTTGGGGATTCTGTAACCACGGACCATATTTCTCCGGCGGGGAATATCAAAGCTGATAGCCCGGCAGGGCGTTATCTTCAAGAACATGGGGTTGAACCTAAGGATTTTAACTCTTACGGCTCAAGGCGCGGCAATCATGAAGTCATGATGCGCGGAACGTTTGCCAATATCCGTATCCGTAATGAGATGATTTCTGGTGTAGAAGGAGGATATACCCGCCATATTCCGTCACAGACACAATTAGCGATTTACGATGCAGCTATGCGTTATCAGGAAGAAAAAACACCATTGGCTATCATTGCGGGCAAAGAATATGGTTCTGGTTCGAGCCGCGACTGGGCAGCGAAGGGGACTCGGTTATTGGGGGTTAGGGTGGTGATTGCGGAATCATTTGAGCGTATTCACCGTTCGAACCTGATTGGTATGGGGGTATTGCCATTGGAATTTTCTCAGGGCGTAAATCGTAAGACATTAAATCTGCGAGGTGATGAGACAATTGATATTGAAGGGATGAATGACCTCAAGCCGGGACAGATTGTTCCGGTGAAAGTGACTTATTCGGATGGGCGTCAGGAAATCATTAATGCTCAGTGTCGTATTGATACCAGAACTGAATTAGATTATTTCCATCACGGTGGTATCTTGCACTATGTTATTCGTCACATGTTGAAATAATTTTTATACCCGTTATCCATAGGGTATACATCATACTAAAGACGGCACTGATTTATTTAGGCGCCGTCTTTTCCAGCTAGCTTACTGAGAAACTAATTTTGCTCAGGTAACAAATGACCCATTTTTCTGGCTTTGGTATCCAAATAATAAGCATTTTTAGGATTCCGGCCGGTAATTAATGGAACACGTTCTACAATATTAATACCTGCTTCGGTCATAATTTCCACTTTTTTGGGATTATTTGTCAGCAGACGAATAGCTTGAACACCGAGTAATTTATACATATCTGCACATAAGGTGAAATCACGCTCATCGGCGGCAAAACCTAACTGATTGTTAGCTTCTACAGTATCGATACCGTTATCCTGTAACGCGTAAGCACGAATTTTATTGATTAAGCCAATATTACGACCTTCTTGTCGATGATAAAGTAATACACCTCGCCCTTCTTTAGCTATTTGAGCAAGGGCGGCTTCAAGTTGAAAACCGCAATCACAACGTAGACTAAACAGGGCGTCACCGGTCAGACATTCTGAATGGATTCTGGAAAGAACAGGTTCATTGCCAGAAATAGTACCGTATACTAATGCGACATGATCTTGACCTGTGGCGATTTCTTCAAAGCCGACCATTAAAAAATCACCCCAAGGAGTGGGTAACTTGGCCTCAGCGACTCGTTTTAATTGCATTTTATTGTTCATATGTTGATTCAGACTCGTTACAAGACATAGATGTGAAAAACAATACCGGTCTGGGAAATCAGCGGACACTGCGTAAAAGATTTTCTCTGATTATCATGCGGCTATATCTTGCCATATTTACCGCAAATTATCTGTCAAAAACTTTCAAATAATCATATATAAATGACAGTTATAACACTAGGTCGCGTCGTCGCTCAGAAAAATGGCGGTTGATTAACGACAAAAAGGATTTGGCGGTGTCATTGCTTCTTATTTACACTTAATCGATGGGAAGATATCGTAAAAAAGCTGAAAGACGCATTTATCATGATAAATTGCTTCCTTTATCCAGACTGGAAATGCTAATTTAATGAGCCGTTATCCAGCATAATGTCCAAGCAACAATAGATAACAGGAAAAAATGTGAAATATTTTCTGATTTTATTACTGGTATTGGTGATCTTTGTCGTCTCGATGACTCTTGGATCAAATAACGAACAGATTGTTACATTTAACTATCTGATTGCTAAAGGGAATTACTCTATATCTACACTTTTAGCTGTATTATTTGCTAGCGGTTTCGTGTTAGGTTGGGTTATCTGTGGATTATTTTATCTTCGTGCTCGTTTGTCGTTAAGAAGAGCTGAACGCAAGATTAAGCGACTTGAAGCGCAACTGGAGCAACCTGTTGAACCTTCGGTTACTCATTCATCGCTTGCACTTAGCAAGGAATAAACCCCTATGTTAGAGCTGTTGTTTCTGTTGCTTCCTGTGGCCGCTGCTTATGGCTGGTATATGGGGCGCAGAAGTGCTCAACAGGATAAGCAACAAAATGCCGATCGCTTATCACGAGAATATGTTACCGGGGTTAACTTTCTCCTTTCAAACCAGCAAGATAAAGCCGTGGATCTGTTTCTTGAAATGCTTAAAGAGGACAGTTCTGCTTTTGAAGCGCATTTGACTTTGGGGAATCTATTCCGTTCCAGGGGAGAAGTAGAGCGGGCTATCCGCATTCATCAATCTCTCATGGAAAGCGCTTCTCTGACATTTGATCAGCGTTTGCTTGCGACGCAACAATTGGGCCGCGATTATATGTCTGCGGGTTTGTATGATCGTGCTGAAAATATGTTCGCTCAATTGGTGAATGAAAAAGATTTTCGCCAAAATGCATTTCAATCGCTGCTGGCTATTTATCAGGCAACCAGTGATTGGAAAAAAGCCATTGATATTGCTGAGAAATTAGTCAAATCCGGCAAACATGATTTACGGGAAAAAATTGCGCATTTTTATTGTGAACTCGCTTTACAGGAGATGAGCGGTGATGATCTTGATGAGGCTATCAGTTATCTCAATAAAGCAGTTCAGACAGATAAAAACTGTGCCAGAGTTTCTATCATGTTGGGGCGTCTGTTTATGGCCCGGCAAGAGTACAATAAAGCGGCGGATGCTTTAAAATCTGTTCTTGAGCAGGACAAACAATTGGTGAGTGAGGTGTTACCTATTCTCCAGGAGTGTTACCAACATCGGAATCAGCTTGATGAATGGGAAAATTTCCTGAGACGTTGTGTCGAAGAGGATTGTGGGGCAACGGCTGAGCTTTTGCTGGCTGATATTATCGAGCAGCAAGAAGGGCATGAAGTCGCGCAAACTTACATCAATCATCGATTGGAGCGTCATCCGACCATGCGCCTATTTTATCGCTTGATGGATTACCACCTGGCCGAAGCAGAAGAGGGCCGGGCGAAAGAAAGTATTATCTTGCTACGGGACATGGTTGGTGAGCAAATTCGCACCAAGCCTAATTATCGCTGCCATAAGTGCGGCTTTACTTCTCATTCGCTTTACTGGCACTGTCCATCATGCCGTTCGTGGGATTCTATTAAACCGATCCGTGGATTAGATGGTCAGTGACAGTGTCACCATAATATTGCTTTGTTAGTCAAAAAGGTTAAAAAATGACATCTCATACCTTAACATCGTTCGGTAGACAGATTAGCTCGCCTGTCATTGTTGCTTTAGATTACGACAATCAGGATACGGCGCTGGCTTTTGCCGATAAAATTGATCCACAGGATTGCCGTCTGAAAGTAGGTAAAGAGATGTTTACCTTACATGGTCCGCAGTTTGTTAAGTTGCTGCGCCAACGTGGTTTTGAAGTATTTCTAGATTTGAAATTCCATGATATTCCTAATACCACCGCCAGAGCGGTAGCTGCCGCTGCTGAGATGGGGGTTTGGATGGTAAACGTACATGCTAGTGGCGGCACCAGAATGATGACAGCGGCGAAAGAGGCGCTGCTGCCTTATGGTCATGATGCTCCGTTGTTAATTGCTGTCACGGTATTAACCAGCATGGAACAATCGGATCTGCAAGGTATTGGGATTGATATGACACCAGCGCAACAGGCTGAAAGGTTGGCAAAACTGACTCAGGCATGTGGGCTGGATGGTGTGGTTTGTTCTGCGCATGAAGCTCAGCAACTGAAAAAGGTTTGTGGTCAGCATTTTCAATTAGTTACTCCCGGAATTCGCCCGACGGGCAGTGATGTGGGTGATCAGCGCCGTATCATGACGCCAGAACAGGCGGTATTGGCTGGCGTTGATTATATGGTCATTGGCCGTCCGATTACCCGTGCCGCCGATCCTGCGGCCGCATTGCGTCAAATTAATCAATCTATTGCGGGAGTGATTAATGCAAGATAATAATTCGCGGTTGGTCTATTCCACAGACAGAGGGCGTATTCAGGAAGAAACGGTTGAATCTCAGCGTCCAAAAGGGGATGGCATTGTTCGTATTCAGCGTCAAACCAGTGGCCGTAAAGGAAAAGGGGTTTGCGTGATTACCGGGATTGATGCTGATGATCAGACGTTAGCTAAGCTGGCGGCTGAGTTGAAGAAAAAATGTGGCTGTGGTGGTTCAGTGAAAGAGGGTGAGATCGAAATTCAGGGCGATAAAAGAGAATTATTGAAACAGTTACTCGAAGCCAAAGGTATGACAGTTAAATTAGCTGGTGGTTGATATACCCGTTATCTTTCAAGTCCATAGGGTATAGAAGGGCGGATATTCGCCCTTCATTCATTTTACTCCTGAGTCTAATTATTGGTAGTGTTTTAAGATATTTGTTAATAATATTCTTAATCATTTTAATTAGAAATAATTCACAATAAAGAGATAAAATATATTATTGTTAATATTCTATGAAAATAATATTTTGATATTATTTCCCCCTCTTAAGGATAGTAATATAATTAATATTATTTCTTCATTATTTCTTCATTTCTCTGATAAGATCATTATTAAAAGGCATTTTCGTATGGGAATGAGCAACTTTGATGATAAAGGCGATGAACATTAATAATTACTTTTTAAATCATAGAGATAACAATTTAAATCTATTTTTTCAGTAAAGAGGTTGACTGTGGAGAATGATCGTTCTACCATGAAAAACATGGAAGGTGAGCAGGCGTCCAACATCAGGGAAAACATGTTGGATGTTGTAGAGGAATTAATTTACACAAGGGGGATTGCGGCGACGGGTATCGATCTGATAACGCGCACGACAGGTTCTTCACGTAAGACAATTTATCGTTATTTTGGTACGAAAGAGGGGTTGATTGAAGAAGTTCTTCGTCGGCGAGATGAACGATGGATGCGGTGGTTTACCTCATCAATAGCTGAATATAAAACACCTAAAGAGAAATTGCTGAATATTTTTTTGGTATTACAAAGATGGTTCGCGAGTGATGATTTTAGAGGATGTGCATTTATCAATACATCCGGTGAGCGCCCTAATCCTGATGATCCGGTAAGAATAATTGCTAAGGAACATAAAGAGAAAGTTTTTACTTACGTGCTGTCTATTTGTAAAGAAATATCGCCGGATTCATCAGTGGATTTAGCGAGGAAGCTCCTGCTCTTAATAGAAGGCGCTATTACAACTGCGCATGTGATGAATGATACACATTATGCTTTAGAGGCGATGAATATTGCCGAGGCATTGCTGAATAAATACGATGTGAGTTAATGGAAAATTTAATTAGGAGACAATATGTCTAATATATACCCTATGGATTTCAAGATGGATCGCGACGGCAAGGGAGTGAATCCCCGGGAGCATAGCAAACTATGTGACCGGGGTGAGCGAGTGCAGCCAACAAAGAGGCAACTTGAAAGATGACGGGTATAAAAGAAATTCGCCAGCCGGTGCCGCCATTTACCCGCGAAACTGCTATTCAGAAAGTCCGCTTGGCGGAAGATGGATGGAATAGCCGTGATCCTGAAAAAGTGGCATTGGCTTATTCATTGGATACCTATTGGCGTAATCGTGCTGAATTTGTACATAGTCGTAAAGAAGCTCAGGATTTATTAACCAGAAAATGGGCGAAAGAGCATGAATATCGATTGATTAAAGAACTTTGGGCGTTTACTGATAATAGGATAGCGGTTCGTTATGCTTATGAATGGCATGACGATTCCGGTAACTGGTTTCGCTCATATGGTAATGAGAATTGGGAATTTAACGAAGATGGCTTGATGTATAACCGTTATGCTTGCATTAATGATCTTCCGATAAAAGAATCTGAGCGCAAATTTCATTGGCCTTTAGGTCGCCGTCCTGATGATCATCCTGGATTATCTGAGTTAGGGTTGTAATCCTTTTCAGACGACAGTCGAGACGTGGCTGATGTGCAGTACCTCCGCCGGGGCTTTCTGATTAACATAAGAATTAAGAAGGCCTGTGTACCTTGAATTTATCGTTTAAGATAAGACAGATTACGGTTAATGCAGTTCGTGACCTGATGGAGTTCGTCAGCGGGAATATCATCAGTTATATTTCGCGCAGTATGGGCGAAGTCGGCGGCGACATCCGCTACTTCATCAATAATATTGTTCATTTTGGCCGACGCGATGCCCGCATCTTTGGCAACCTTAAGCAACATAGTGCGGGTGATATCTGCTCCGTGGCCGGTCACTGAGGTTTGATGTTGTCCGCCGGGTCCGTCCGCAAAGGTCAGATCATAGGCGGGGGATACCACCCACTCATTGCTTTCATTCAGAATGAAGGAGAAATTCTTCACATGATCATCGCGGTTATGCATCAACACGTTGAATACCATACGACGGGCTTGGATTTCTCGTGCAACAATAGAGCGGGTGATGGAGCCAGTTGCCCGTAAGATATCTATGTAATCCATACAGGGTAATCGGAAGTCGGCATGTAGGGCACCGGCTATACTTAGTACCGGCACCCGCATTCCATTCTCACGATCGAAACGCTGGACACCGAAAGCAGCAAGCTCCCCTTCAAGGCGGAAGTAGCGACTTGTGGGAAAATCAATGCCCGCTATTCTGGCAGTACAGGCATACACTTCTTCAAGGGCACAGACCCAAGGATTTTCTTCTGCTGCGGGGAATTTGACCAACCAAGGCTTACTTCCTGGGAACGCAGTCGTTTTCATCTGGCCGGTGGATGGATTATATTCTATTTGTGCTTTTGGTCTGGCTCCGTGAGGCGAGCCGCCAAGTAGGAAAAGTTCACGCAGTGCCTCCGAGTCCTGACCGGTGACTTCCTGACGGATCTGCTGAGCCAGTCCGGTCAAGCTCAGAATACGATATTTGTCTTCCTGGTCGTCCGGTAAAGGCAGAGCAGGTTGGTAGGTCAGAGCCCCCATCGTGTTATCGCTCAGTAATGCCAGGCGTTCCAGGGCGGAAATCCGGCCAGGATCGACATTATTACGGCGAAGGAACCGGTCCATAAGCAGCCGTCCCCAGCCATCCGGCAGGGAATCTGCGATGAAACCAGGAAGCCAGTCCTGAAAGTGCTCAAAATTCGCGTAAGTCTCTGTGGAAAGTGGCAGTTGTAGGGGCGAGAATTCGATGCCACTATCAAGAGCTTCATGGGTGTACTCAAATAAATAGCGGCCACGCACAGTACTTTCGGCCAGATGGCCCAACACCCACTGTTCCCCACGACCACTGTAGATCACTTGTAGCCGACCCAGTGATCGGTACTGAAAGTTTTGTGTCGTCATTTTTTTGAGTCTCTTGATTGATGGGCGCGGCCATTGCCGGAGGGTTTCCGAGACGAACGTTGGGTTCGCCGGGCGCGCTGGCGAACCGGTGCTTTCATGGCTTCGAGCTGTGCAATGCTGATCTGTTGTGGCGTAAACAGGGACTTAATTTCGTTCTCCAGTCGTAGAGCAAAGACGACCTTCATGAAATTCTCAAGCGTGCCCCGTCCGCTGCCTTCAAGTTTTTTGAGCGCAGAGACGGAAATACCGCTCCTGAGAGCTAGTTCTGTCTGGAGCATGTTACGCTGTAACCGATGCCAACGGAGGCGGTGCCCAAGTTCTTCTAGCAACTCCGATTCGGTATAAAGAATTAGAGCCATAAATACACCTTTTAAGTTTAAATTTTATGGTTAATAGACTTTATTATAGCTCTTATTTTACTAAAATCTGATATGAAAGGAGAAGTATTTAAGAGTGCTAATTGAATCTCATAAATGTATTTATGATGATTTAAAGCTTTATATGAGTCCCATACCCACCGCGGGTAGTTCATGAATCTGGTTTATACCCGTCATTTTTCAAGTTGCCTCTTTGTTGGCTGCACTCACTCACCCTGGTCACATAGTTACCTATGCTCCCGGGGATTCGCTCCCTTGCCGTCGCGATGCACCTTGAAATCCATAGGGTAAAGTAGCCGCAGTTGTAGGATCTCAAGCATCAGGTATTGAGCCTAACCGCGATCGTATTACGCAGTTGCTGAATGAATCGCTGATGCTGGTCACGGCGCTGAATACCCATATCGGTTATGACAAAGCAGCGGAAATTGCCAAGAAAGCGCATAAAGAAGGGCTGACTTTGAAACAATCCACAATGAAACTGGGTTATTTGACAGACGCTGAGTTTGATGAGTGGGTTCGACCTGAAGATATGGTTGGCAGCTTGAAATAATCGCTGTTTAGCTATTTGAACCAGAGCCTTGTGTTCCGGTTTTCATTTCCTTGCTCCTCAACTATTTTTTGTTTTTGCCAGTCGGGAATCAATACCAAAATCAAGGCGTTTGATCGTGCTCATGTATTTCTGAAAATCTTTCGCCATAGGATTCAGCATAACATTATTCTCGTAAGGTATGATGGCAGAAGGTACCATAAGGCCAATGGAATCATTAACATCGAGCCATTCACTGCCTATTTCCATTGTGCTTACCGGAGGTATAGGATCGTTCCAATCTGGAGGTAAAGTATCAATATTTAAAATATCAATCTGGTTTTCGGGGATATCAATACTTAGCAGTGCAAAATCAGTAAGAAGCTCATCATCCCCAACATGAACAAGAACTTCCAGAACAGCCAAGGAAACAGAAGTAGTAACATAGACTGCTGGCCTTCCTATATTGTGCCAGCGGCCACCATACAGTTTTGCTCCAGTACCGCTCCACGCTGATTCTACATACTTCGAACGTATGAGCCGGTATAGGATCACGATATAACTCCATGTTCAATTCTGCCTATGAGATTGATGACATCCAGCGCGCCACTTTCTGTATCCAGCATTGATTCAGGCGTGACGTATCCTAACCCCCGAACGGGACGTTTCATCCACTGAGTTGCTTTATCTTTATCGCCATCGAATAAATCTACAGCACAATCCATGACACGTACGAATCGGGCAATACGCTGACTTTCATCTGCTGTGAATTTACCTTTATTTGAGCGTCGTCTTGAATAGTTGCGCATTTGGATACCCGTGATTCGTAGAATATCTCTCTTAGCAAACATTGACCAATCTTGTATTTTTTCAACTACAGTTATAGGTAGCCCTTCATTTAATACTGCATTTAAATGTGGCCCATTGCTTGAAGGGAAACCCACTGTTCTCCAAAGTGGGTTGCTTTGTGTTTTATGGTTTGGTGTAAATACTCTCATAAGCACCTCGTTAGTCATTTGTCACTTTTATGATAGACAAATGACCTAGGGAGGTCAAATAGTAATCATGCTAAATGCAGTTTCGGAATAACCAATTTATTTATGAGTATCAAATATTCTGTTGATCTGGTTAACTTGACTAGGTCTGAGAGCTGTAGATAATGACTTTAGGTTTAAAAATGAGGTCTTGCTGATGGAAAAAATCAATATCTACGAAGCTAAGACACATCTGTCCAAACTGCTAAACAGTGTGGCAACAACCGGGGAGCCATTCCTTATTGCGCGCAACGGTAAAGTTATAGCCAACCAACGAAGCTGAATCAGAAATGTATGGACATTCTCACCAATTTTGATAATCAGGTCTTTTTCAGTGCAGCCAGCATTTGGGAAGTGGCTATCAAATATGATCTTGGGAAGATAGACATTGAGCCGCATGTTCTACGCAAAGAATTACTGGATAATGATTTTAAAGAACTACCGATAAAAAGGTGAACATACAGTTAACGTATTGACCTTGCCTGATAAGATGCACAAAGATCCGTTTGATAGAATTCTGGTCTCACAGACTAAATTGGAAAAAATGATTTTCATTACGGCAGATGAAAAAATCATCAAATTAGTCATTTTTTTATGACAAATGACTAATGCGGTCAAATAACAGTCATGCACTAAATCTCACGATACAAATGCAGTCTTGGAATAACCAACTCCAATGGCTTAGCTTTGGGTTTATAACGATGCACTATTGCATCGGCATCATAATCAGGTAATTCGCCGATCTTTGGTGGGTTTCCGCCATAGTTAACATAAAACGCATTAATGGAAGAGGGCAGGCATATTGCACTTGCTTTTGCTGCTCTGTATACCAGACCCGTGCAATACTATTTGGCAAGAGCAGCAAGAAATAAAGGAGATTGTTACCAAGGTTTCGGTAACTTTTCTAGATGACCTACCACCATTCAAAAATACATCGCCGAGAAAAATATTATTGTAGTTATGGTCGATAAATAAATTATCTGTGTCATTTGGATCTAAACAAACACGCGAAGATTTTCGTTGTGCGCCAAAAGTTAAATGGGATTGAATATTAGTATAGTCACTTGTCCAATATATCATTGAGCGCTTTGCCTGTGTCTCTGGCTCATAAAAATCTTCACTGTTATAGTTATTAAGAGCGGCAATTAGAATATCGTTAAACATAATATCTGCTTGTTCGGCTATTGCTTTGCTGTATTTTTGAAGATCATAAAGTGAATAACCCCATTCCGATCCATTAACCAAGGTATCTCTTAATGTAAAAAAGTATAATAAACAGGAAAGGGCACAAATGCTGGATAAGAGAGGAATACTGTTTTTCTTCGCTGTATTAATACTGAGAATACACAAGCGACGCATATCCGCTATCGCGATTTCATTACGAACTACAATTAATTGTCTTGCTTCATCTGTGGGATTCTTTTGATAAGATGAGATGGCATTTTGTAAACTTTCCGCATCTTTTCTTACGGCTTGATACTCTGCTTCTAACCATTCACTGGTATATTTAATTAATGTATCTTGAATAATTCCAATGACATCGACTTCTTTAGGTTCTGTCAATTTTTTGTACGTCAGTTTTAATAAAATACTTAATACACTGGATACAACACCTTGTGGAGACACAGAATCTGACTGATTAAAATTTTTCTTTTTAATCATATCTAACGTTTCTAAAGTCAAAAGGTGTAATTTAATATAGTAGGCTAAATAAGATATCAAAATCGTAGGATGCAATTCCTAGCGCAGAATTAACACAGTTTAAAATAAATAAGGCGAGAAAATATTTCCCGCCTTAATTTAGTGTTTCAAGTAATACAAAAACCTTTTAATTATCTATCAACAAGAAAGGTGCTATGCCGATAATTTTTTCTGTTATGAGATTATGATGTAGATTTACCGCAATAATAGAATAAATAATTGCTCCATCCGGCGTGAGAGTCTCCGATCGTTTAGAACGTGAAATAATCACCGTTGGTTGTAGTTTGGGTTCATAACCACCGCCAAGTCCGGTATCATGTACTGATTTCATATTTATTCTGTTCAATTCTTCACGACAGGCAACAAAGGTTATTTCATCATATTTTGCCATCCTTTCGTCGGTTTTCAGCAGCGTAAAAATATCGGACAATTTTTTACGATTCCCCGCTTCCGGGCTGACTAATAGTGTGTCATATTTATTGATATTTGTACTGTCTGTCCTATTTTTCCATATTGCCGCTTTCACTTCCTCATCAGGCATTTTCTCATAATATTTGATACCGTAATTTCTTACCCTGCCATGATTAACTGTATTGGCTTCTACTCCAGTGGCTAGCAGATAATTTTCAATATCATTGGTAGCCATATTCTGAATATCGTTCACGGTAAACGTCTTATCACCTATTCTTACATTAGCCAGACTTGCTGTGTTGCCTGCTTTAATTGTTGCATAAGGTTGTACAGTCAAGCCGCTATTACCCAATGTAACATCAAAGGGAGAATTCAATGGACTTTCCAGTGATTCCAATAATGTTTGACCGTGAGGACCAAGAAATTGAATCGTTTTTCCCGCGGGGACTTGCGTCATTGCACTATCAGAGAAAAAATATCCATGTGAACTCAGCATTAATCTATTCGCCGGTTCATTAGGTACTGTCCATAATTCGAATGCTCCGCCAAGCTCAATTTTTTGTGGTTCAAGTTGAGGATATTCTTTTTGTAAAAGCTCAATTCTGAGTTGTGCTTTTCTTTTTCTAATATCCGCTGATCCAATATCTATATCCATCCCTGGTTTTTTATTCTCTTTTCGCCATTCCTTCACTCTATTACGGTAATCAGTAGCTGATTCACCGGGCATTTTTTCAGGTTTTCCACTTCCCACACCCATGACATTACGGTGTGATTCATTGGTGCTTATTCTAGTACTTGTTAATGGGATTTGACTATCGCCTTTGCCATAATAAGGTTGAATAACATACTCGCTTTCACCTTTGAATATGGCATATTCTGCTCTGAATCTATTTTCAGTCAATAAGGCAGAATTGTTTTCTAATAAATAGCCGGAATTACTGAAATCAAATAACGTATTTTTATCATTGGAGTAATATTTTGTTCCCACAATGCGTGATTCTTCCAGCAAAGAAAAACCGCCACTGACTTTTTGATCAATTATTTTATTATCGATAGAAGTAAACCATGTTGGGTAACGATTATAATAGATATGTAGCATCTCATGATATAAAGCGATAGCAGGTTCACGGGAACGCCATGGCTCCTCGACAAGCTTTTCTTCTGTGCCAATCAGGTGATTCTCTGGGTCAAAGGCAATACTGCTACCGGCGCTATTACGAGCATAAAATTGACCCTCTTTTTCGCGTACAATGGCATCCATCGTCGGTGGTTGTATATTTAAACCCTGTTTTTCAAGCTCCTGAATAACGATATTTCCGGAAGGAATTTCACTTATTTCATCTAGTACGTGAGTGACTTGATTAATAAATAGATCATTACCTGTTATTGTGATCCCGATAGGAGGAATATCTACACGGTTACTCTCTATGGATGTATATTGTATAGTTTTTTGGATATTACCCGAAGAATATTTTGGCATCGGTGTGACAGGTATTTCTTCAATAGCTAGGGCAATTTTATTGATTGCTGATTCATTAGGTAATTGATTTCCAATAGGATAGATTTCCTTCAATAGATAAGGCAGTTCGGTTTTGATGGCATTAATCTTTTCAGCCGAAATACTTAGATTGTTTTGTAATGGTAAGGTGACTTCACGTATCCAGGCTTGTTGGATATTCACTATCTCTGTGTTGAGTAGGGCTTGTTTATCTCCAAGTTTTAGGGATTTTTCCAAGAAATGGCTTAATGTGTCAGTAATATCTGATAGTTTATCGATATCATACTTTTCATGACTTTTGAATGCGGTATTGATATGAATAAATGCATCTAATATTTTATCGTTATTAATATTACTGCGTGCTGCTTCAAGTTCATGATCTATTTTTTTACTCTGCTCCAGGATAAGAAATTTATTAGATACATCGGTATGAGTAATCCAATGGCCATTTTTATCTAATTTCACCGCAGACCAGTAACTAAATTGTTTCGGATAAGCCGGGTTGGCTACGCGCCAAGTGTGGTTTGCTTCATCCCATTTGACTGGATAATTAGCACCAGATTCCTTTATATAGTAATTTTGTTTAATTGCTGTTTCCATATTAGCAGAGCGTATTGAATAAATCCCTTTATATATTCCCTCATTTGTATGAGGGGCCATTTCGTCGAGTGAAATATTGCTGACTTTCCATTCATTTTTAAGTTTACCAATCCCTCTGGTGCTTTTGCTAAAAATATCGGCGAAACTTTTCTCAAGTTTAATGCTATTTTTTATCACACCTACTGCGCTTACAACTCCTCGGTAAGTTAAGGTCAGTGTTGATCTAATCGGTAAAGGCTCGATTAAATCAATTAATCCGCCGAGCAGAATGCGAGAAGATTGGCGTAAAGTGATTACGCCATGCTCTGGTAATGTTCTGATAACCGCTGTAATTAAAGCTCTTCCGGTTAGACCGGCTTGTCTGAGGCGCAATGTGGTCTGTGTGACTTTTGCGGCCATTGATTCAGTCAATGACATACCTAGGGTAGCAACAACTAACAGCACATTTGCTGTATCAAAGACAATGGAGCCAATATCCTCTCCAGTTAATTTATATTCACTATCGGTTGTTGCTTTATAGATAACATTATAGAAAGGAATAAAAATGGTTGCCGCGATATGCCAACCAGAGGTAATATCCAGCGCCTGTTTACTTTTTATTGTAATATCGTTTAAGCCTTGCTGTATTATCGTTGAGGTAACAGAAAGTAAGTTTTCATCTTTATAGAAATTAAATGTAGGTGAACCCGTGAAGCTAATTCCGACATTCATTCCTGAAGTTATACCGTAATAATCATTCCAAAATGCGTCGTAAGAATGTTTATATCGGTTTGTTTCTGAGAAGCCGCTGAAGGTTTTGGCTCGTACATAGCCAATCGGGAAAAGTCTTTTTCCTGTAGGAATCATTCTATTTGCCATTAATATCCCCATGCCTATCTCTATTTTTTGCTCAATTAAAAATAGTGCATTGGGTCTAGACATAGCATGTAAGGTGGGTTGGCTATCAACTTGTTGTTGGGAATATTTTTTTGCTTTCACGCCTCCTTGTATTGTTGAGACAACCAACCAATTACCCTGATACATTTTTATCATGGCGACATTTCCCATTCCGTGTTCGACTGAATAGAGAAAGGCTTCTTCTGGTGGATTAACAATCTCTTCGGCAGTTAATTGCGCAGCCGGAGATGAAAGTATTAACTTACTGAGTGAAATGGATTCATAATGACTGTATTTGTTTTTATAAACATTAAATTGCTCATTAAAATTATATTGTGAATCAAATTTATCTCTCTTTTTGAAATCAATAAAAGAAAAATATCCTGCTGGCTTTATGTTGCTTTTATTGAAAGGATTAAGTTTTTGCTTGTCATTTTCAAATAATTTTATTGTTTCTAATGTAGAGTACTTAAATGCTTGTTCCTCATTGGCATTCTCTTTTCTCATTCGATAAATAATTGCGGCTGTTAAAATAATACAGCCTTCCATTTCAATATGTTTTGATTCTTGAGAAAGAACATGATCAGTATCATAGTGAATATTATGTTTTTTAAATAATAATTCAGCCTGCTCTTGGGAAAAAATGATATCACGATAATCACCATGACCTTGAATCATTTTTCCGATTTTAGGGGCAATCTGATATAATAGGGCACCTAATGAAGATAAGATTAATAAATGATACTTAGCAGCTTGTAGAGTTTGCAGTTCAAAAATATCTTTCTGACTATACTCGGTACGATGTTGTTTTTTTAATGCTATCTCTTCTTTGGCTAGTAGCGCTAATAGTATGTCATCTCCAATGCTGATACTTTGATTTGTTTCTGGATGAATAATCGGAATACCTGGATTAATATTATTAGCGGAAATTAAACTATTCACCTTTTCAATGCCTTTTTTATAGGATTTGAAAAGATCTTCTTTATCTTTGATTCGTTGATTATAATCTGATTTTTCTTTATCACTTAACGTTACATTGCCATCTGACATAAAAGTTAGCAATGCATCTGAATAGAGCTCATCATCGATTTCTCCGGTAGAGAATGCCTGACGATATATTTTCAGTAAAGGTTCTTCCGCGTTGATACCCAGTTCCTGCCATATATCGATTTTAGTTTGATCTGAATCGATTTTATTTTTATTTATGCTTGCTAACTTTTCATGAATTTCTATTTTTGATATTAAAATATTGATTGCTGTATCGATATCAGGACTATTATAATTTTTTATGAAAAAAAGGTTGAATATATTGTTAATGTTATGCAGTAACTCAGAGTATTTTATTTCGGAATATTCATTGAAAACGGCGTTCACAGCTTGTTTTAAATTTTGTTGTAATTTAGTTGAGTATTTATTATAAGAAAATAAATTTTCTATGATATATAGACTCACTTTTTTAATATCAGAGGTTATCCAAGTTGGATAGTCTTGATTGCCTTTCAGTAGGTGAATAAATGGCTTATTTTCATTTTCATCTCGCTTATACTCCCAATATTTTCCATTGACCACAGTATATTCATTTTCTTTTAATTGATAGGTGTCGTTTTTATTTTCGATATCATATTCAAAATGTGACATATAATCCTCCAAGTTGATTAAATTTATTATTTATTTAGCTGTATAGCTACTGTATCCATTTGATTTATAGAAATGATTGTTCATATAAAAATATTATTTTTTGATTTTAAAGTCACAATCGTAAGGCAGGGTAATTATAGTTAATCTCAATTAATATCAAATACTAATTAATAACATTGTAAAATTATTAATTAGTATAATTATTTATAAATATTTATTTATAGTTTTTATAGTATGGTTAAATATAAACCAATATGCTCAATGGATTTCAAGATGCATCGCGACGGCAAGGGAGTGAATCCCCGGGAGCATAGATAACGATGTGACCGGGGTGAGCGAGTGCAGCCAACAAAGAGGCAACTTGAAAGATGACGGGTATATATCCATTGATAGGTGGGTTGAAAGGCTTCTGTAGTTAATATGGGATGTTTATTAAAGTTACTCTGTGGTGAATAGTAAACAGTAGAAATAGTAAATATTTGTAAAGAAATGGAAAGGGAAATGTTATCGCTGTGAGGGGATAATGATAATGGTTCAATATAGTGACACCCCGTATCGAACAGAACGAAATGTAAGATTAAAACAAACTACAGCGATTAAGCTGTAGTTTGACTCAGAAAGGGTTCAATTAAGGGAAATCAGGCCGTAGGGCGGGCGACAATATTACGCGTTTCCATTCTGACTTCATCAATACGAACATCAATAATATCGTTCAATTGGTAAGCGATTTCACCTTTGATAATCACTGTACCGGTCTCTTGGCTACATTGCAGTTCATCACGCACGGCATGTAGGAATGGTGCCGGTATAAAGGCCACTGCACCATTATCGACCAGCCGGACACGTAAACCACCACGGGTGATATCAATGACTTCTGCGGTAAATCGTTGTTCTGTTCCTGCGTGTGGTTGCAGGAAGCGGGCATACAGCCAATCTCCTACATCACGTTCAGCCATACGATTCAGTCTGCGACGTTCAGCCAGTTGCAAACAGCTTTCTTCTGAGGGTTGTTCCACATCCGTTTTTTGAATAATCGCTTTCAGTAAACGATGGTTAATCATGTCGCTGTATTTACGGATCGGTGATGTCCAGGTGGCGTAAGCATCAAAACCGAGACCAAAATGAGGGCCGGGTTCAGGTTTAATTTCTGCGAAAGTCTGGAAACGACGAATGCGACTATCAAGGAATTGTGTTGGCTGTTTATCCAATTCACGGCGTAATTTGCAGAAGCCGTTTAAGGTTAACAATTCTTCTGTGTTAGCATCGACACCATTTTCTTTCAGTAATTCAACCACTTGTTCAATTTGCAGTGGCTCAAAACCCATATGAACATTGTAAATACCAAAACCTAACTTATCGCGTAGTATCTTTGCGGCACACAGGTTAGAAGTGATCATTGCTTCTTCAACAATACGGTTAGCTGTGCGGCGTTGTTCTACTACGATATCCAATACGTAACCATTATCATCGAGGATGAAGCGATAATCAGGACGATCTTTGAAAATAAGCGCATTTTGGTGGCGCCATTGGTTACGGCGATCACTCATTTCCTTCAGGAGTGTGATTTGAGTCTTAATCGCTTCGGAAGCGGGTTCCCAAGTCCCGGTTTTTTCCAGCCAGTCAGAAACTTCGTCGTAAACCAATTTAGCTTTTGATTCAACCCAAGTAGAGAAAAACGCAATATCATCACCCAGTTGACCATCTTCCAGAATAGAAACTTGACAAACCAATGCCGGACGGCGGACGTTAGGGCGCAGAGAGCATAAATTCTCTGACAGATCGCGTGGCAACATGGGGATATTAAAACCCGGCAGGTAGTTAGTGAAAGCACGTTGATGGGCGATTTGATCCAGTTCGCTGTCAGCCGCAATATAAGCGGTTGGATCAGCAATGGCGATACTGAGTTTCAGGCTACCGTCATCTTGCTTAGCAATATGCAAAGCATCGTCCATATCTTCCGTGGTTGCACTGTCAATAGTGACAAAATCCAGCGATGTTAAGTCAATGCGCTCAAGATCGCCATCGTTCATCTGGCAATCGGCAGTCATAGTGGGAGCATCACGTTCCAGGTTATGGCGAGTGAGTGTTACCCACCAAGGGGCGTAGTGATTGTCGCCTTCAGTGATATAGCCGGTAATTTCTGCATGAAAACCACGGCTGCCTTTCAATGGATGATGACGCATTTCAGCGACGGCCCAATCACCATGTTGAAATGGATGAGTGACCTGATTGGTCGGCCGGCAAGGGATAGTATCTTTTAGCAGTGGGTGATCAGGAATGATCCATAAACGGTTATCATTTTCTTTTTTCTGAATACGGCCAACGAAGCGACTTAAAAATGGCTCGATCAATGTTTCTGGCTCGGCGATCTCTCTTTCTTTATCAGTATGAATAGCGGCAGTCACTCGATCGCCATGCATAACTTTTTTCATGTGTGGGGGAGGAATAAAATAACTTTTTTGCCCATCGACTTCTAAGAATCCGAATCCTTTTTCGGTACCTTTGACCAAACCTTCTACTCGAAGTGTTTGGGAATGAAGTTGCTGTTTTAGCTGTGCAAGCAGCGGGTTGTTTTGAAACATAATATCCGCGGAGAAAGTTGAGGGTTATTATCAGATAGTTTTTTAGAATAACAGTTTTACGCGAATTGATGGTGTCGAGCAAGCAACATCTGCACAATAGCGTAAAACAGTATGGAAATTACAATAGTTACTCAGGGTAAATTTTTTCTTTAAATTCACATAGATCTTCAATAATACAGGAACCACAACGAGGTTTACGGGCTATGCAGGTATAACGACCGTGTAAAATAAGCCAATGATGACAATCAACTTTAAATTCGACCGGGACAACTTGCAGTAATTTATTTTCGACTTCATTGACATTTTTACCGGGCGCGAATTGAGTACGATTACAAACGCGAAAAATATGGGTATCGACTGCAATAGTCGGCCAGCCGAAAGCGGTGTTTAACACCACATTAGCTGTTTTGCGGCCAACACCTGGCAATGCCTCCAATGCAGCACGATCTTCGGGAACTTCGCCAGCATGTTTTTCCAGTAATATCTGGCAGGTTTTAATTGTATTTTCCGCTTTGGTGTTATACAGACCGATAGTTTTTATATACTCTTTCAGCCCATCTACACCAAGGTCAAGTATTGCCTTGGGGGTATTAGCAACTGAATAGAGTTTCGCTGTGGCTTTATTAACGCTCACATCTGTTGCTTGCGCTGAAAGCAGTACTGAAATAAGTAACTCAAATGGTGTTGTGAAAACTAATTCAGTTGTTGGCTTTGGGTTGTTATCCCGTAAACGCGTTAAAATTTCGATACGTTTCTGCTTGTTCATATCAAATGGAACTGTCCTATTCTGGTAACATGGTTATTGCACGGCTTTTTTCTTTTATTGCCCTAGCTTTCATTTTTTCGTCAATAAGATATTTCGCTGCCAGCATTAATCCCAAACCGATAAAAGCGCCGGGTGGTAAGATCGCTAACAGGAAAGGGGAATCCATATGAACGATTTCTATTCGTAATACCTTAGCCCAATTACCCAGCAGTAAATCAGCGCCATCAAATAGGGTTCCATTGCCGAGAATTTCTCTAATAGCACCAAGAACAAACAGGGCAAAAGTGGCTCCTAATCCCATTGCTAAGCCATCAATCGCCGATGGCATAATTGGATTTTTCGCGGCATAGGCTTCAGCACGGCCGATAACAATACAGTTAGTCACAATCAGTGGAATGAAAATCCCCAATGATTCATACAGACCAAAAGCGTAGGCGTTAATCAACATCTGGACAGTACTGACAACCGAGGCGATGATCATAACATAAATTGGAATACGGATCTCATTGGGTACCCAACGACGCAAGCTGGAAACCGCAATATTGGTACAGACTAGAACCAGTGTCGTTGCCAGCCCTAAGCCGAGCGCATTGGTTGCAGTGGAAGATACGGCTAACAGTGGGCACAATCCTAGCAGTTGTACTAAAGCGGAATTGTTTTTCCATAGCCCTTGGATAAATAAGTTTTTGGTTTCACTCATGATTTTTCTCCACAGGATTCTAGAGAAGAGAGATGCTTAGGTATAGTCTGTAAATAAAGTGTGGTTCGTTTGATTGAGTTTGTCACGGCGCGTGGGGTAATAGTGGCACCAGTAAATTGATCAAACTCGCCGCCATCTTTTTTCACTGCCCAGTGCCGGTCATGATTTGATGTGATGGTTTTCCCTGAGAATACATGAATCCAGTTTGAAATCCGGGTTTCAATTTTATCCCCTAGTCCTGGGGTTTCATGATGTTCTGTAACCCGTACACCAAGCACTTTTCCCGAGAAATCTGCGCCAACCAGTAATTGAATAGCACCGGAATAACCATCCGGTGCAGTACTTTCTAACGCCGCCGCCACGGGTTGATTATTTTTACGGGCCAGATAGAGACGATGAGGCAAGTTATTGCCCAGAGCATCCGCATTGACTAGATAACATTCGTTTTGTATATCATTGTCGTATAGGGCCGGCGGAATAACCTGATCAAGCAGCGACTTGTGCTGTTGTGCGGCTTGTTCTGCGATAGTACTTTTGGTGAGTGAATTCACGACAGCCGTCAACCCGGTGGTAATTGCAGCAAAAATGGCTAGTGTGATGCCGTGACGTCGCATGGTTTCTAACATAACGGCTCCTTATTTATGCCCGTAAACGCGGGGTTGGGTGTAATGGTCAATGAGTGGCACGGTGATATTCGCCAATAAGACCGCAAATGCTATGGCATCAGGATAACCACCATAAACACGAATAACCCAGACTAATAAGCCGATCATGGCACCAAAAACCAAACGACCTTTGGGTGTCGTGGAAGCACTGACGGGATCGGTTGCAATAAAGAATGCGCCTAGCATGGTTGCACCGGAAAACAGTTGTAATAATGGCGGCGAATAACGGGATGGATCAATCAACCAGCTAGTGAGTGCACATAAACCTAATACCAGGATAAATGCCACAGGAATTTGCCAGGTTATCACTTTTCTGTTCAGCAGAATCAACCCACCAACAAGATAAGCAATGTTGACCCATTGCCAGCCAATGCCAGCCAGAGATCCTTGCAATATAGGTTGGCGAAGAACGTCATCAATATTGTGAGTCAATAAACCGGTTTTGAAACTATCCAGCGGTGTAGCCTGGCTAATTCCATCGAAACCTTGTTGCAACTGCTGTAATGTTGTGCCATCGGGAGTATGACCGCTGAAGATCACCATCAGACTGTCTAGCGGTGTGATTTGTGTTGCCAGTAAATCCATAGGAGGCAACCAGCCGGTCATTTGCACTGGGAATGATATTAGCAGTACGACATAACCGACCATGGCTGGATTGAATGGGTTTTGACCAAGGCCACCATATAAGTGTTTGGCAATAATTACCGCAAAGGCAGTTCCCAATACAATCAGCCACCAAGGAGCCAGTGGTGGAAGGCTGATCCCTAAAAGTAAACCTGTCAGTAATGCAGAATTATCCTGCAAACGAGGCATAATTGCCTGTTTACGCAAAGATAGGGCAAATGATTCTGCAAGTAGGGCGGTAATCACCGCAAGCAGGAGCTGGAACAAGGTACCGTAACTAAAGAAGTAAGTTTGTACTGCAATACCGGGGAGCGCTGCCAGCACAACCCACAGCATAATGCGGCTGGTACTTTGCTGATCGTGTGTAAAAGGCGAACTTGCGACTTTTAGTTTTTTATTGTCAATCTGAACGGGTCTGAATTTCATTTATAACAATCACTATTCTATTGAAATTTTCTGTTGTTCCTGGGCGTCTTTTTTGGCCTTAACCCTGGCAATAGCAGCCGCGACGGCAATTTTACGTGGATCAGTTTCTTCCGCTGATGGTGTTTCTGCCTGAGTTTCAGCTAATTGTTGAGTCTGAGCTTTCTTGGCTTTGACACGGGCAATAGCGGCAGTGACCGCATCTTTATGAAGATCTTGTTTTTCACTAGCGGTAGTTTCTGGTTCTCTCGCTTCTGGTGATGGTGTTACTTCTTGATTTTGAGCTGCTTTCTTCGCTTTAGCTCTGGCAATTGCTGCTGCTAATGCGGCTTTGCGTGGATCTTCTGCACTTGGTGGTTCAGATGGAGCAATATTAATATTTTCCACCGCCTGTTTTTCCGCCTGACGAGCGCGAAGCTGCTCTTTTCTTGCCTGACGAGCCGCTATTACTGCGGCGTTATCAGGTATTTGCCCCGGTTCTATAGCAACAATTTTACCCGCGTTAGCCTGTTTTTCCTTCACGCGGGAAAGCGCATCTTGTACAGCGCTCTTATCTTTGTTATCAACTTGGACGGTCGATTTTTTGTGCCTTTCCTCTCGGGCCAGTTTTTCTCGTTCCATGCGCGCTTGCTTAGCTTCGAAACGAATTTTGGCTTCGGTTGAACGGCGGTTTTCCTGATCCAAGGCCCGAATTTCGGCTTTCTCTTGGCGATAATATTGCACCAGAGGAATATTGCTTGGGCAGACATAAGCACAGGCGCCGCATTCAATACAGTCGAACAGATTGTGATCTCTGGCTTTTTCGTGCTCTTGTCCCCGACTGAACCAATAGAGCTGTTGTGGTAATAAACGGGCAGGGCAGGCTTCCACACATAATCCACAACGGATACAAGCCTCTTCCGTTGTATTTGAATCCATTTCCTGATGGGATGGAGCCAGAATACAGTTACTGATCTTAACGATGGGCACGTTGAGGTCAGGTAGCGTAAATCCCATTAAGGGCCCACCCATAATGACCATCTGTTCTGATTGTGGTGCAAAACCGGCTAACTGGAGAAGAAATTGTACCGGAGTACCGAGCCGCGCCCAAAAGTTACCCGGCGAGGTGATGGCTTCGCCAGTAATTGTGACGATGCGCTCAATCAAAGGTTCTCCATCAATAATGGCACGTTTGATTGCAACCACGGTACCTACGTTCTGCATCAGTACACCGATAGTAGAGGAACGGCCACCGGAGGGGACTTCTTTACCGGTCAGTATCTTGGTCAGTTGTTTGGCACCGCCAGAAGGATATTTGGTTGGGATAACCTGGACGATAATCGATTTATCGCCCTTTAGAACGGTTTTGAGTTCTTTTATTGCTGCTGGTTTATTATCTTCGATACCAATCAGGATCTGTTCCGGTTTAAGCAGATGTTCCAGAATACGAATGCCCTCAATAAGTTCGCCGGCATGCTCCTGCATCAGGCGGTCATCAGCGGTGATATAAGGCTCGCATTCTGCGGCATTAATGATCAGTGTCTTAAGACCATGACGGCCGCTTTGTAGTTTGGCTGCGGTAGGAAAGCCGGCTCCACCTAAACCTGCGATACCGGCCTGATGGATTCGATTAAGAATCGTATCTGCATCCAGTGATTGATAATCAGGTGCTTGAATGCGTTCACCCCATTTATCTTTCCCATCAGGGCGCAAACGAACGCATAACTCTTTCAACCCGGATGGGTGCGCTGTAATACACGGTTCAATGGCAATGATTGTGCCGGAAGTCGATGCATGAACCGGTACAGTACGACCAGTGCCAAATGTCAAAGGTTGGCCTTTAAGCACTTCATCACCCACTTTAACCAGCAACTCGCCTTCCGTACCCAAATGTTGTTGCAATGGGATGATTAACTCTTCCGGTAGTGGCGTAATGCGTAAAGGGGTCTGGCTGGATTGCAGCTTCATTTCAGGTGGATGAATACCCCCGGCGAAATCCCAGATTTTATTTTTATTGAGCAAATTAAATAAATTAAACATGGTGTTCAGCCTCAATATTTTTGACCGGGATACTTTTATTGGAAATGGCGAGAGATGGCTGAACAGGAATATTTCTGACTGGAATAGCTTTTAAATCCCATTTCCAGTTGGAAGTGGTTGTTGCTACAGGGATCATTGTAATACAGTCTGTTGGACAAGGAGCAACGCACAGGTCACAACCGGTACATAAATCTTCAACAATGGTATGCATGGCACGTGTAGCACCGATGATAGCGTCTACAGGACATGCCTGAATACATTTAGTACAACCAATGCAATTCTCTTCATCAATAAAGGCGACTTTGCGTGCAGGGTTTTGTACGTTTGCATCACCATCCAATGGTTGCGGATCGATACCGAGCAGCTCTGAAATTTTCAGCATGACTTGCTCTCCACCCGGTGCACATTTGTTAATCATCTCGCCATTATTCGCTACGGCTTCAGCATAAGGGCGACAGCCTGGGTAACCGCATTGTCCACACTGGCTTTGCGGCAGAATATCATCAATGTTTTCAACAATGGGGTCCTCTTCCACCTGAAAACGGCGGGCAGCAAACCCTAGGATTAACCCAAAAATTAACCCTAGTGCACTGAGTGCACCAATAGCAATCCATAACGATGTCATCAGAATTTCACCAAACCACTAAAGCCCATAAAAGCCAAGGACATTAAACCCGCAGTAATAAGACCAATAGATGACCCCTTGAAAGGGGCGGGTACATCAGCAACAGCCAGACGTTCGCGAATAGCGGCAAACAGTACCATAACGAGAGAGAAACCGGCGGCAGCACCGAAACCATAGATAGCGGATTGTAAAAAATCGTGTGATTGATTGATATTCAGCAGTGCCACACCCAGTACAGCACAATTAGTCGTAATCAACGGCAAGAAAATACCCAATAACCGGTATAACGTCGGGCTGGTTTTGCGTACAACAAGCTCTGTGAATTGCACCACGACTGCAATGACAAGAATAAAGCTCAGGGTACGCAAATAGATTAAGTCCAGTGGTAATAAAATAAAAGTATTCACCAGCCATGAACATACAGAGGCTAGTGTCATAACGAATGTTGTCGCAAATCCCATCCCGATGGCAGTTTCCAGCTTTTTAGATACGCCCATGAAAGGGCATAAACCGAGGAATTTCACCAAGACGAAATTGTTAACCAATACGGTTCCAACAAATAAAAGAAAATAGTCAGTCATTGCTGTGCCTGAAAATGAGTTTGTTGACTTTTTATTAAATTATAAGTATGCCCTCGTTTTACCAGGGGCAATCTATTGTTAATGATAACAACCAAAGAAAGTTGAGGTTATCGATCTTGTGTGAAAGTCATTTTGACTCGATGAGAGCGTTTAATGTAGGGGACAAAAATAGCGGTTGCCAATAGTGGCCATGCTAATGCACGCAAAGCCATTTGATCAGGAATAGGGGAGAAAGCGAAAGTTTTCAATGCAATTAATACGGTAACAATAAGCCAAATAATAAAAATTTGAGGGAATCTTTTTGATCGAATGAAAAGCAGTTTCAATACCCATAGGGTGTAACACCACATTACCGCAGTAATGGCAACAGAAAGAAACCACATTAAAGTAAAGTGATTATTCCCGGCACTCAATGCACTGTTTTGACTAAAAAATGACACAATATATAAGGCGAGCATTATACTGGCACTGAGAAAGGTCATAATCAGATAAGACGCCGGAGCCAGAATCCAACCATTAATTCGGTGGTAATCATTGGTTTGATACATAAATCATTCCACTTGAAGCTATATGAAAAAAGAATAATAGGCGATTCTAATGACTTAGGAAATAGGTTGTAGGAAATAGATTGATTGAAAGATCTTCAAGGGTAGATTCAGAGATAATTTGCGCAATGGTCATCACCGATGATATTTTTTACGGATGCTGAATTGCTGCATATTATTAATGAGTTTGAGAGGCTGTTATGCATGAGCTATTAAAGGTTGGGCTGGTGGGGTATGGTTATGCGAGTAAAACGTTCCATGCACCATTAATTGCCGGGACTGCCGGTATTAGATTGGTTGCCATTTCCAGTAGTAACGCTGAGAAAGTGAAATCAGATTGGCCAAATATCCCGGTGGTACCCCGCCCTGAGGATCTTTTTAATGATCCTGAAATTGACTTAATCGTTATTCCGACACCTAATGATACTCATTATCCTCTGGCGCAGAAGGCATTGGCAGCGGGTAAGCATGTTGTGGTGGATAAACCGTTTACTATCACAGTTGAACAAGCTGAATCTTTAAAAGAGCAGGCAGAGAAGGCGAATTTATTACTTTCTGTATTTCATAACCGCCGTTGGGATTCTGGTTTTCTGACGATAAAATCTCTGATTGAAGAAAATCGATTGGGCAAATTGAGATATTTCGAATCCCATTTTGATCGTTATCGTCCGGTTATACGTCAAAGATGGCGTGAAACAGCAGGGCAAGGAAGTGGTATTTGGTATGATTTAGGCCCTCACTTACTCGATCAGGCGGTTCAACTGTTTGGTAAACCGCAATCTATTACGGCTGATTTGGGAATGATTCGCCCACAAGCGGAAGCGGCAGATTATTTCCATGTACTGTTAAATTATCCGGTTATTAAAGTAGTTCTTCATGCAACAACTGTGGCAGCGGCTGAATCTGCTGTTTATACGTTGCATGGTATGGCAGGCAGTTACGTGAAATATGGTCTTGATCCTCAGGAAGAACGATTGAAAGCGGGGGAAAGGCCGCCACATGCCGATTGGGGATATGATATTCGTGATGGGATTGTGACGCTGTCACGTGGAGATGAATTAGTGACTGAATATGTGCCGACTTTACCTGGTAATTATTCTGCTTATTATGCTGCTATCCGTGATGCGATTACGTTAGGTAAACCTAATCCAGTCACGGCAAGTGAAGCCATTCAAATTATGAAATTAATTGAGGCTGGTATTCAGTCGGCAGAACAACAACGTACAGTGGCAATTTAAGCCTATACCCGTCATCTTTCAAGTTGCTTCTTTGTTGGCTGCACTCGCTCACCCCGGTCACGTCGTTATCTATGCTCCCGGGGATTCACTTCCTTGCCGTCGCGATGCATCTTGAAATCCATAGGGTATATATTTTGTTGAGACTTTTTATTTACTACTTAGCCTGGCTTGCCGGGCCTATTATTTGAAATAGCAAGGAAAATGATCAATGACTTGGTGGCAAAAATTAAAAATAGATCCTTTTTTGATGATATTAGTGACGGTAGTTGTTATTGCGACATTCTTTCCTTGTGAGGGGGAAATTAAAGTCTGGTTTCAACGATTAACCACAGCGGCTATTGCGCTGTTATTCTTTATGCATGGTGCTAAATTATCTCGTCAAACCATTATTGCCGGCATGGCACATTGGCGGCTTCATCTGGTGGTCTTTCTCAGTACCTTTGTTTTATTCCCGATTATTGGATTAGGGTTGAATTTGCTCGTACCGGAAATCATGACATCAACAGTTTATTGGGGATTTCTCTATCTTTGTGCATTACCGGCAACGGTTCAGTCAGCTATTGCTTTTACCTCAGTTGCTGGTGGCAATGTTGCCGCTGCTATTTGCAGTGCTTCGGCGTCCAGTATTCTGGGCGTATTTTTATCGCCAATATTAGTCGGGTTGATGATCCATACACAAGGTGAAGGCAGCGCTGATACTCTGGAAGCTATAAAAGCCATAATTCTGCAATTGATGGTTCCCTTTATTATCGGACATCTATCGCGGCCATTAATTGCCCGTTGGGTAGAGAAACATAAAAAATTGGTCAATATGACTGACCGGTCATCGATTCTTTTGGTGGTTTATGTGGCTTTTAGTGAGGCGGTGGTAGAAGGTATCTGGCATAAAATTGATGGTTATTTGCTACTGATGATTGGGGTGGTTTGCTGTGTTTTATTGGCGGTTGTGTTGGTTATTAATACTTATATTGCCCGTTGGTTAGGTTTTAATAAAGAAGACGAAATTACGATTGTTTTTTGTGGTTCGAAAAAGAGTCTGGCTAATGGCGTGCCAATGGCGAATGTTTTATTCCCCGCTGCGACGGTTGGCGTAATGTTGTTGCCGTTGATGATTTTTCATCAAATTCAGTTGATGGTGTGTGCCGTATTGGCGCAACGTTATGCCAAGAGGTTAAAATAGAAATAGGTATAAATCTATGATAGGGAATTGTTGTAAATATATGTTTATACCCGTCATCTTTCAAGTTGCTTCTTTGTTGGCTGCACTCACTCACCCCGGTCACATAGTTCTCTATGCTCCCGGGGATTCGCTCCCTTGCCGCCGCGATGCATCTTGAAATCCATAGGGTATATATATTAATGATATTTACAACAATGTAATAAATAGCTTTCCATAATACTGATACACCTATGCCTTTTGTTTTCTTTTTGAACAACATTGGTTCTGTAGCCTATCTCATTGATTCTACAGACCACTTGGATGAAAAGGCTGTATATCTTGGTACACAAGGGCTGGTTGGAAGTGGAGCATAATTATGAAAACTTATTTATTTGACTACGAAATTTAAATCGTAAACTTCTATTTGAATTTTATATTTCCCCAATGAATACAATTTTATATTTTAAATGGTTTTCTTTAGAAGTCTAAATCTTTGATTAAGATCACTAAAATAGTCGTTATGATGGATTTTTTAAATCTATACTTAATTTGTTGTGGTATATATTGGAACATTGTTAAATTAGACCTAGATAAATCTACGTTAATATTCTGTTGGTTGAAAAGGGAGAGCATAAAAAAGTCTGGGGCACTTGAGTTATTTACGCTCTCTATCTCCTGCAGGGAGATCTGCTGTCACCATGTCACGGCGTTTGCTGCGCCGCGTGTTTCACTCGCAAAATTTCGACGGTGCGCGCCTCGTCCAGCACGCGATAAAAAATAATGTAGTTCCGATGCGCGACCAGCTCGCGCACATAATCCGGCAGGCCGGGCCGCCCGGTGCGGCCAAGCTCCGGGTGCTGCGCAAGCGGCAAGGTCTTGTCGCGTAGCTCCTGACCGAAGCTGCCCGCCCTGGTCGGGTTGTCTTTGCCTATGTATCGAACAATGGCGCGCAAATCCTCGCGGGCCTTCGGTCGCCACTCGATGCGGTAAGGGGTCTTTGCCTTCGCCATAAATCAGCCAGCCGCGCTCAAGCGCGCTTCCTTTTGGCGGGCTTGTGTTCGGCGGCCAAGGCGGCAATATCGGCGTCCATCTCGGCCATAACCTCATCGTGTGAAAGATTCGGGCGCGGGTCGTCGATAGCATCCTGAATCTCGGCGGCCAGCCACTCCGAGTAGGCGGCGGCTTGGTGGGCCTTGCGCATTGCCTCGGCCCGGCCACGATTGCCGGCGGTTTCTTCTTTCTCGTCCGGGTTCCACTCACTGGCGTCGAACTGGCCGATGGTGATGCCTACGCCGCGCAACACGTTCAGGGCGGCAATGGGGTTGCCGAAACGGCGCGGCTCTTGGCTGCGGGCCTTCGCCAGCACAGCGGCGGCACCGCTGCGGGTTGCGATCTGCACAAGGAAGGTTCCGCCTTGCCCTTTCAGGGTCACACCTTCCACGCCGCCGGCATCGCTTGCGGCGCGTAGCTGCTCAATGGTCATGCTTTGCATGATTAACTCCTTATAGGGTGATGAAAGTAACAGGGTTGATTGTGCATGTTTTCTAGGAAACGCGCAAGCACCTAGACAAATCGGTGGTACTGACCTTCGTCTTTCTCGGCCGTTCCTTAAGGGCTGGCTTCAGGCTTTTTTTCCGACTGCTGCCCGGTCTTCATTGACGGCTTTATGCAGTGCGTCAAAATAGGCGCCGGGGGGCACAGCACGTTGTTCACTCTTTGATTTGTGCGGATTGCAAGGTTATCCCATGCCATTATTCTTTTCTTACAAACTGCTTTGATTCTATTTTTGATGTATATTATCATCAATATGTGAATCAAGGAGGTTATATTATGCGAACTACTGTCACGATTGATGATGCGTTGTATGCACAGGCACTAGAAATGGCCGATCCTGGCATGGATAAGGCTGATATTTTCCGTGAAGCGGTGAAAACGTTTGTTCGGGTGCAGGCAGCAAAAAGACTGGCTTCGCTCGGCAGCACATCACCTGATATGCAGATAGTTCCCCGTCGCCGGGAGGAGCCATCCGCATAATGACTATTTTAGTAGATACGTCCGTCTGGATTGACCATTTCAAAAACAGGAATGACGGATTGATCCAGTTGTTAAGCCGGGATCTGGTTCTGATTCATCCGATGATACTGGCTGAAATAGCCTGTGGTACTCCTCCGGCACCAAGACTGCGAACGCTTGGAGATCTGGGGCTGTTACCACAGAGTCATCAGGCCACTATCATCGAGGTAATGGCATTCATTGAAAACGAAAAGTTGTACGGCCTCGGATGTGGTCTGGTTGATATTACATTGCTGGCATCAACCTTGATAACACCAGGGGCAAGGCTTTGGACGCTGGATAGACGACTTGAGAAGTTGGCTAAACGTCTTAATGCGAGTTATCAGCCGATTCATTGACAGAATTTAAACCGCTCTGGAAACCACCAGAAAACCGGCCGGTTTTCTGGTGGTTTTCTCATTCTCAGGAAGGGTGGGCGGGCAAATCAGTAATGTGGTTTGATTCTCAGATAAAGTGATTTGGAACGGCTTTTCATTCTCACGCAATGTGGTTCAGAAAAGGGCATTTATTGCGCATCGGGGCAATCATCATTGCGCGTCACTACAGCTAGGAGCCGGGAAATATCGCGCATTGCGCACTGTAGACGTCAGTTTGTACAAAAAATAGCCTTCGTGGGATATTTTGTGCGCCGGGCAAAGGCTCGGCCTTTGAGACCATAGATTTTTATGCTCTACAAAGGAAATCGCTGATAAGATTTCTTCAAAGACTTAGACCATCTGATTATGCTTCAGATGATGGGAAATGATGAAATCATACAGCTATGTTCGTCAGTCATGGCGCTGTTCTGGTGTTCCTGCTGTGTATTTTCCTAGTCTACTGGCGCGGGGTAGCACTGCTGCCAGCAGTGGGCCTGCTACGCTTCTGGGATAAAAAGTTATATATTTATTTAACTTTTTAGTGTTGCCGCCTGGTTTATTTCCCTGTTGGATGTTATATTTATATATAACTTTTATGGAGGTGAAATATGCATACCACTCGTCTGAAGAGAGTCGGCGGTTCCGTTATGCTGACCGTTCCGCCGGCGCTGCTGAACGCACTGTCTCTGGGATCAGATAATGAAGTCGGCATGGTCATTGATAATGGTCGGCTGATAGTGGAGCCGCACAAGCGCCCACAATATTCGCTTGCTGAACTGCTGGCACAGTGCGATCCGGATGCCGAAATCAGTGCAGAAGATCGTGAATGGCTGGACGCGCCATCTGCAGGCCGGGAGGCAATCTGATATGGAGAGAGGGGAAATCTGGCTTGTCTCACTCGACCCTACCGCAGGCCATGAGCAGCAGGGAACGCGGCCGGTGCTGATTGTCACGCCAGCGGCCTTTAACCGCGTGACCCGCCTGCCTGTAGTGGTACCCGTTACCAGCGGTGGTAATTTTGTCCGTACCGCTGGCTTTGCAGTATCGCTGGACGGTGCCGGTACACGTACAACCGGCGTTGTGCGCTGCGATCAGCCGCGCACAATTGACATGGGCGCACGGGGCGGAAAGCGGCTTGAGCGTGTGCCTGCAAAAATCATGGATGACGTTCTGGCCCGACTGACCGTAATTCTTAGTTGAATCAATAACGTGAATATGTTGCCGGCATTGCCTGTTCCTGAATAGCTGCAATATACTGTATGTATAAACAATATTAGGAGGCTAATTTTATGGCGCTGGCGTTAGTTTATCCCCTGCCTTCTGATGAAGGCGACTCATTACCTTTCTTTGCCGAGTCCGTTGCGGCCGGTTTCCCAAGCCCGGCAGCCGGCTATGAAGCTAATGAACTCAACCAGCCTGCGGAAATCAGTAAATTGCCTCAAATAGACGCGTTAAGAGCAAAAGGTATACCTTTATGGATACCGATCATCCTATCGGCCACAGCCCGATCACAATAGGTTCCAGTTCCGGTGAATCAAGGTTGAGCCGACTTAATTGGCTATTAACCTTGGGCCGGTTGAATCTGACGGCATCAAGCGCCTCAACCAATGGACGGATCTCTCCGACCGTGGTCGTATCATCAGCATGAATAATCGCGTCAAGCAATGCCAGTGTCTTATCAGTTTCATCGGCTAACGTCGCGCCGGGCATTCTGTTTCCGGCCAGACAAAAAGGAGACTTCAGGTGAGAATTTTCGAGAATCGTTTCAATACGGATATCGTGAAGCCAGTGCTCGAAAAAGTTGTACTCGTAGGTAAAACGGTCACCGGCATCAAATTCAAAGTCACCCAGCGTAATTTTGTAGGGGTTATCAGGAAATCCGATCCCGCCGGAGTAGGAAATGCCGTAATTTTTGCCCTAAATACGGAATTGATGCAGATGATCATCCTGCCATCCCTGCACGATCTGAATGATATAGTGCAAAGCCGCTAAAGAAGTCTCGCCTGACAATCTGAATCGGTACCAGACCATTGGGCTGATACCTCGGAGGGCTACTTTCACAATATAAGATTTCATGGGGAGGTGTCTGATAGAATGATGTTCCTTTGCTCATTCTATCGTTGATTTAACACCGTGCACCACAGATTTTTATGGTCTCGATAATCAGGAATGGGAGATTCCATTCCTGAGCTATTTATGTTTAACGATTTGCTGCTTTCATGCGTAATGCCTGTTTTTCTGTATCACTGATAAAAGCAGTTTCCAGCCCATTTATCTGAGCCTGACGAATTTGAGCAATAGATAAACCTGCGGCAGGGGCGGCAATTTCATATTCATGGCGGATGTCGATGCCTTCAACGGCTGGATCATCGGTATTAATGGAAGCAAGAATACCTTTTTCCAGGAATTGTTTGAGTGGATGGTCCAATAAAGAATTGACGGTGCTGGTTTGAAGGTTTGAGGTTAAACAGGTTTCAATACCAATACGGTTTTCAACCAAATAATCCATCAATACGGGATCAGTAATGGCTTTTACCCCATGACCAATACGCGTGGCTCCTAATTCCCTAATGGCTTGCCAAATACTTTCAGCGCCAGCGGCTTCGCCGGCATGGATAGTTATATGCCATCCAACATCACGGGCTTTGGTAAAATGAGATTGGAAAAGATGGCCGGGAAAACCTAACTCGTCACCCGCGAGATCCAATGCAGTAATATGTTGCTGGTGAGCTAAATAACGTTTCGTAATTATGCTACACATAGCCTTCTTCAACCCATTGTTATACATAGAATTATGAGTGGTATAAGATTTAGCACTATTTTGAAATCTTATTTAGTAGGCTAGTTAATTCCTGAGTACAGGCTTGTTCACCAAAAGTTCTGCTCAAAATTCCGATAAGATGGATGTCGATACCGTTATTTTGACGGGCAGAACGGATACCATCAATAATTGCCTAATGCTATAATAGATATAACTTAGTCCATATTGTGGTTTGTGACTTTTGGCGATTGATCAGATCGCAAATATCGGACTGAGCTCCCTTCAAGTTATCTACTATTTCGAAATAATGAAATGGACACCTCTCAAAACAGGTTCCACCGAAATCAGTTTTCAATATGTTTCCTCCTATTCACACCAGTAATGGTGGTACGATAACTGTGATGGAAAATAATATGTTTAATATTTTACGCCATAAAATAATTAAATTTAATATATGGATTATAAATTAATATAATCATGGAATTGGTTTTTTTAATGAAAATGTTATCACAATTTGAAAATTGTATTTCTTAAAAATTTCATGGGTTAATTAGAGAAAACTTATAATAATTTTATGGAAATGCTTATAAGTGATTTATTATTGATAGGATATCATGTTAAATGATAGGTATAGATGTATATTTTTATAAGAAAAAGTGATTTTAATCTATGAATTGGATTTTTATTTTAAATATTTGATTGTTTTTTGAAATTTTATACTTATAATGAAGACGTATTGTAAGTGAGCTAATAAGTATTTACATTTATCTATTTCAATTATGTTGAGAAATATTAAATAGCATTTCGTAATACCGATACAGTAGTCAATTTGATTAGTGTCTGAGTAGTGGAAGTTTGATGCCTGATAAACAGCACTAATTCATGGTCTTTCTATAGCTCGTACTCCTTATTGTACAAGTCATTTTGCAAAGTGATCTACTATTTTGAAAGCTTATTTAGTGAGTATTAGTCTGAAAATGGAGGTGAGGTGAAAAAGTCAAATATTCTAATTGTTGGTTGTGGTTATGCTGCAGACTTCTATGTGTCAAATCTTAATGACTATGAGTGCCTAGATATTGTTGGTTGTGTCGATAGAGATAGCAATCGACTTGAAGCTTTCTCAAACTATCATAGTTTCGATACTTACTCTTCGGTAAGCGATGCGTTAGAAAATGTAAATGTTGACATATTGCTAAACTTGACGAATCCAGAAGAGCACTACAATGTGTCATTGGAAGCTGTGGCTAATGGAATTTCAGTATACAGTGAAAAGCCATTTACTATGGGCATTACAGAATCAAAAAAATTGCTAGAAGTTGCCAAAAATAATAACTGTATTATAACCAGTGCACCCTCCTTATTATTAAATCCCCCAATCATCAAGGTAATAGAGATATTGAGTTCTGGCGAAATTGGAGAAATACGTTTAATTAAGAGTGCTATTCATGAGGGACCAGTTCATAAAATGAACTTTGGTAGTTGGATCAGTCCTTCAGGAGCACTTTGGCCTGCAAAGAATGAATTTGAAGTTGGTTGTGGTTTTGAACATGGTTCTTATGTGATTGATCTAATTCTGGCTTTAATGGGGACGCCAGATAGCATGAGCTATAGCTCTGCCTTAATCTATCCGGATAAATAAGTTACAGATTCACCTGCCCCTGATTGGATTGATCTTACTTTGGAATATAGTGATAGTAGAAGAGCAAAAGTTGAGCTTAGCATTGTTGAAAGTGAGGATCATAGTTTTCGGGTGATTGGAGATGAAGGTGAAATAATAGTTGAAGATTTATGGATGGCGAATTCTCTAATAATTTTAAGGAAGAATAAAGAAGATAAAATCGATCGCCCAACAGAACATTTCTCTCGAAGAAAAACGATTCACCCCCACAAGATAGACAGAAGATATGATGATACTCACTTTATTGATCAAGCTACTGGAGTCTTAGACTTAGTCACTTCACTAAATTATAAATTAGAACCTTTACTTGATATTAAACGGTCTTTGGAGTCTATCAATATCATAGAAACAATAATGACGAATAGTAAATTTAGGCCGCTGACTAAAATGAATGAGACGTTATTAGATATCGAATTATTTTCATCAAGGATAAGGAGATTCTTTTTATGATAACTCTAGGGATTAGCGGTAGTTTCGAAACGTTTGAAACACCTGTTATTGGGGATATACCAAATTGGTTTGGTCATGATGCCTCTGCTGCAATTATTAAAGATGGTAAGATTGTTGCGGCTGTGGAACAAGAGCGTCTGGATAGGATTAAACACTCTAATCAGTTTCCTATTGATGCCATTGTTGAGTGCTTAAAAATAGCACAAGTTAAAATAACTGATGTTGACAAAATTGCATTTTATTTTGAAGAGTTAAATACAGACACTGGACTTGGCTTACAATATATTGAAAGAAAAAATCTCGAGGTCGAAACTTCTAGAGGTTTAATTAACAAGATACTTGTGCGTAAATTTGGTGAAGAAGTTAAAGATATCCCAATTGAATATGTACGTCATCATGATACCCACGCGATCATGGCGGCTGAAAACTCTGGCTTCGATAGTTCATTAGTTGTCACAATAGATGGAAATGGGGAAGATGAGTCTACATCAATCTACTCATATATCGATGGGGTTGTTAGAAGTATATATAGATATCCAGTTTCTTCATCACTAGGAAGATATTACCTCGATTGTATATATTTACTAGGATATGAACGATTTGATGAGTATAAGGTAATGGGGTTGGCTTCCTATGGAAAACAAAATCAATTTGATGAACTTTTCGAAGAGCTTATAAATTTTGAAGAAGGTGGAAAGGTTTCATTTAATCATACAAATATACCTGCTTACTTTTTAGATAGAGGTATTTTGCCAAGAAGAGAAAATGAATATATTTCAGAAAGTCATCAAAACTTTGCGCATTCCATACAAAAATACCTGGAAAAGATGGCATTCCATATAATATCTTTCTGGTCAAAGAAGCTAAATCAAAGAAATCTATGTCTCAGTGGTGGGGTAGCTCTAAACTGTACATTGAACGGAAAGCTCGCTTTCAGCGAATTGTTTGACAATATTTTTGTTCATCCTGCCTCACACGATGGTGGAAGTGCTGTCGGTGCAGCTATGTGTGCAATGTATCCTGACGCTAGGATTAATGGAAATAAACTCGAGAATGTTTATTTAGGACCTGATATAAATAGTAAACATGCGCTTGAAATAATAGATAGAAATCAAGATATCATAGAAATTATTAATACTGAAGATAAGTTTAAATTTCTTGCGAATGAAATTAGTAATGGCAAGATAATAGGATGGGCTAGAGGTAGAATGGAATATGGTCCAAGAGCTCTTGGTAGTCGTAGTATTCTAGCTGATCCCAGACCTATTGAATCAAAATATAGAACTAATCGAATTATTAAGCAGCGAGAGTCCTATCGCCCATTTGCACCCATGGTGTTGGTGGATGAAATTTCAGATTGGTTCCTAGTTCCAGATTGTAAAGTGAACTTGGAGTATATGGTATTTAATCTTCCAATTGTTAAGGAAAACCAACAAAAACTTGCAGCTATAACACATATAGATAATACAGCGAGAGTTCAAGCTGTTGGAGAATATAATAAGGACATCTACCAGCTAATAAAGAATTTTAAAGAAATTACAGGGGTTCCTATTTTATTAAATACCTCATTTAACGTAAATGCGGAGCCAATTGTATGTGACGCGTATGATGCTATACAATGCTTTTTACTTACAGACTTGGACTATTTGGTTGTCGGCGATTTCATTATTAAGAAAAGAATTTGTGGTGATAAGCTATACGAGTTATTGCGACCAATAAAAAAAGAGTTTGTAACTACCATCAAAAAAACTACAAATGAATCCTGTTCATATTACATCAATACAGCAACATATAGCGAACGGGTTACAGAGACAGAGTTGTCCTGTTTTGATGTCGCTGATGGCATTAAAACAATTAGTCAACTTCTATTTGATGGACGTATTCGAGAAGGCGATATCATAAGTGCCTACAAACGGTTGTTAAGCAAAAGGCTATTAAATTTGGTGTTATAGGAGGATGCATGAAACCTTTTGAGATGAATTGGCCGGTGTGCGATGTTGACCTACTAACTGATGTAGAAGGAGCACTTAGATCTACGCGTTGGACGTTGTCAGGCCAGTCTGAGACATTGCCACACTTTAGTACTCTTTTCTCAAGAAGATGGGCAGACTACATAGGTACTAAACACGCTATTCCATGTACTTCTGGAACGGCGGCGTTATCCATCGCGCTTGAAACCATTGGTATCTTGCCTGGAGATGAAGTCATAGTACCAGGTATGACTTGGGTTGCAGTTGCCCAAGTTGTATATAATCTAGGGGCTATTCCTGTTTTGACTGATATTGATCCTTTAACCGGACAAATATCAGAGAAGGCAATACGAGAGAATATTACCCAGAACACCAAAGCCATTATTTTGGTGCATGCTTATTGCGGCATGGTAGATGTGAAAAAAATTGGTTCTATTGCAAATAAATATGGTTTAAAAGTTATTGAAGATTGTTCACAAAGCCATGGGGCAACGTGGAAATCAAAGAAGGCTGGTTCTTTTTTTGACATATCTGTATTTTCTACCCAGCAATCAAAACTACTTACTAGTGGAGAAGGTGGGATTATTGCTACTAGCTCGGATGTTTACTATTCTATAATACAAAATTTGATGATGGATGGGAGAGCTAAAACTGATAGCGTAAATCCAAGAAATCTTATGGCTATTTCCGGTAATGGAGAAGTACAAGGAAGGAACTACAACATTACTGAGATGCAGTGTGCTATTTTGTTAAACGGTCTTAAAAGATTAGATGTCGAGAATGAAAAGCGACGTTTAAACGCCATGGTTCTTGATGATTGCCTTAGAAAAAATAAAATATGCAATATCCTTGACGCAGACGCAAATATTGATCAGAGAGTATATTGGCGTTGTGTCGTTGACTTCAACTGCGAAGTTAAAGGTGAACAAGCACAAGCAATATCGAACTATTTCTCAGAGAAATATCGAGTACCTTTTGAAAGGCTTGATAAACCTTTAAATAACAATCCACTCTACCAACCAAGTCGAGTTGATAGAAACAAGTATTATAGGCATTTCGAAAGACTGAATAGTATAAATTATAGGCTTCCAGGTGCTGGGAATTTTTACAATCGAACAATGGCGTTCCCTCACCAAGTGTTACTTCAGCCGAAGGATTGGATAGTTGATTTTGCAAAAGAGATAAATGAGGTTGTGCATAAATGTCAAGTTGGTTTGTGATTCCTCATTATGCAAAGAGCAAGCGAGATAATGATTATCTGGTTGAAACCTTATTTTCAATACATGCTCAGTCAACCCCAGATTGGTGCGTTGTAATAGTGGATGATAATTCAAGTTTCTATGAGCAATTGAATACCAGAATAAAAGACTACTTGCCGAACGATATAATTGATAATAGATTTCATTTTATAGTTAACGAGAAGAGGGGGGAGGTATCATCAGCAAGAAATATTGGTGTCAAATATGCTCACAAACACGGTGCCAATATCATTTTTTTTCAGGACGATGATGATATTTCGCATCCATATCGTATAGAGAAAACGTTATGTGCCGCAGAACAGATTAATCAATCAGACTTAATTATTAGCACAACCTTTACCGGAATCGATGAAAATGGTAATTCGGTTTCTCTCGAAAACTTTAGGAGTGATATGCTCGACGTCGCTGTTCAGCATAGTCGGTATACTCCAGAAGGAAGCAATAAATACCTCGATATGATAAGGCACTGTGGGTACATATTCCCGACGTCAGGCACGGCAGTCAATGTTGACTTGGCGCTTAGATGTCCATTCCCAGACTTTTCAGTTTCGGAAGATCATGTCACTTGGATGAATATGGTTGCGGGTGGGGCATTTATTAAAGTACTAGAAGATATTCCATTTAGATATAGGTTCAAAGGAGATGCTGTGCATCGTCCTGATACCTTTTTGGAAGAAAAGTATAAGAACGATATTGAAGGCTTTATAATCTCAATGAATTCATATATTGAAAAATTTGGTGCTTATTTCAATATTAATGAGGTTATTGAACAATTCCTAAACAGATTAAATAATTGCTTATCTGTACAAGGAAACTATACTCTATCAGATATGCATAATTTTAAAGCCTCTTTTCTTGAAATAAAAAGTAAGATCAAGGAGTAAAGAATTTATGATTCTAAGTATAATCATCCCTTCTTATAACAAAAAAGAAAGCCTAATGTCTTTGCTGTCTTTACTAAACAAGCAAAGCGCGGACTTTAGTGACTTCGAAGTAATAGTTGTAGATGATGGTTCTAGCGATGAGACTTGTCTCGCTGTTACTAAGCGAGTTTACAACTATAAACTCAAGTATATATATGTACCTGACGAAGGTTTTCGTGTAGCCAGAGCGAGAAATATTGGAGCTAAAAATGCAAAAGGGGAGCTACTGGCTTTTGTTGATGCCGACGTACTTTTGCCAAGCGATTTCGTTAAGAATGTGATTAAGTTCCATAGCTCTAACTCACAATCAGTTTCGATTGGAAATGTATACGGTCTGTACTCTGAAAATAAATGGGATCTAAAAGTTGACCTAGATGATGTAGACAGCACAATTAAAAGGATGAAAGAACTGGGTGTTGGCAAAGATATTCGCCAAAGCTCATACGCGAGATTCAACTATAAATTATGTTCCATGCCTGCACCTTGGGTCTTTTTATGGGGAACAATATTTAGTGTAGAAAAAGAACTCTTTGAAAAAGTGGGCTGTTTTGATGAACATTTTAAATCATGGGGTGGTGAAGATATTGATCTTGGTTTCCGGCTTCACAAAGCTAATTCTCAATTTCATTTGTTTGAGGGGATAGAAGGTATACATTTGTCTCATCCAGAGGATGATGATGCAAATTATAATACTAACTTAGAAAATAAAAAGTATATTTCTAAGAAGTATATACTCAAGATACTTCAAAGTGCATGTTTGAAAAACGATTATGTTGTTGAATTTAAATGTTTTTATATCTGACGACTCAAGCATCTTGAAGTTCATTCGGTATAGTAATGAAATGACAGATTGGCTTATAAAAGAAGAGAATATATTTAAATTAAATGATTTAATAATTTCACAAAATACTAACAAGAAGGGTTTTTAATATGATTAACGTTGCTATTGCAGGTGTTGGAAATTGCTGTTCGTCTCTCTATCAAGGGATTTATTTTCACTCAGATAGCGATCCAATAATTAATAATCTAGGTATTTCAATCAAAGATATTAATGTGAAAGCTGCATATGATGTTGATTGTAGAAAAGTTGGTTTACCAATATCAAAAGCAATTTTTGCAAAGCCCAATTGTGCAAGGGTATTCTGTACCGATTTGCCAGAAGGTCCGATCGTCGAGAAAATTGAAATTTTTGATGGTGTATCTACGTATATGAACAATCAACCTGAAGATCGTGGGTTTCGTGTTTTGAGTGATCAAAAAACAATTGATTTGGTTTCTAGTCTTAAAGAAAAAGAAATAGATATATTGATAAACTATTTACCTGTTGGCTCTCAAAAGGCTACCGAATATCTTGCTGAATGTTGTCTGGAATCTGGTGTTTCGTTGCTTAATTGTATTCCAGTTTTCATAGCGTCTGATCCGGAGTGGGACAAAAAGTTCTACGATAAAGGCATCCCTATCATAGGTGATGATATGAAGAGTCATTTAGGTGCGTCAATATTGTCGCAAGTATACCAGGAATTAGCACATTCAAGAAATCTAACTGTTGACTATCACCAGCAAATTAATATTGGCGGAAATACTGACTTTAATAATATGATGGTTCAAGAGAGATTAACATCCAAAAAAATCTCGAAAGAGAACGTTATTAGAAGTCAAAATGAAATTGCTGGAGTGGATGTTCACGAGGATTCTATTTTTGCCGGGCCATCGACTTATATACCTTATTTGAAGGATAATAAGGTTGCGCATATACGCTTGGAGCTTACCGGGTTTGGAGGAAGCAAAGTCGAAATTGATACTAAATTATCGGTGCAAGATTCTGAGAACTCAGCTGGCGTTGTGATTGACGCTATACGTTATTTGAAGATTGCTAGAGACATGGGACTAAAAGGTGCTTTAAAAGGTCCTTCAGCATGGACTCAAAAAACACCCCCTGTGCAGTTAAAAATCGAAGAAGCAATTTCTGAGTGTCAAAAACTGGTTGCCTTTGAAGTACCAAAATACATGTTTTAAGTTTGAGGGGAACTATGAGCAAACCAATTTATGTTTTAGGTTCTGGGTTATCACATGACGGATCAGCGTGCTTAATGAAGAATGGTAAGATTATCGTTGGCATTGAAAAAGAAAGGCTCACGAAGATTAAGCATGATGGATTTAATGATAATGATGCTATAAGGTATTGCTTAAACGCAGCAGGAATCACTTTTAAGGATGTAGATCTATTTGTTGAGAAATATACGGTAAATGAAAAACACAAGCCTGATGATGTAATCAAGCGTCGAGGTAGAATTATACCCGAGTACCTCCCCATTGTTAGAATTGGTCACCATATTGCGCACAGGGCACGAGCATACTTTGACTGCTATTCATCCAAAGAAAACTCTTGCCCGATAATCATCGCACCAACCCGCTTTTTTAAGCTTGTTCCTTTGGCTCGGTGCCCCGCAAT